>JAILNW010000315.1 GCA_024691145.1 Lachnospiraceae bacterium | reverse complement strand
CACCACCTATGCCGATTCCGAGGCCCTACAGCGCGACTACGGCTTCACCCCCAAAATCCCCCTCCGCGAAGGCCTCCGCAAATTCGCCCAGTGGTACAAATCATACTACCAATAACCCCCGTGCCAGGGACAGGAACCTGGCACCAACATCTAAATCGCAAGATGAGCCGCAGGCAAAAATGCCTGCGGCTCATTTTTTTCCGTGCCATGTACCGGTCCCCTGGCACGCCCCCTCCTACCCTAACCAGAGGTTAATCCGCCCGGGATTAACATATCACCATACTGTCGTGAGACAGGTTTTGTAAAAAATCGTTATGAAGGGGCGGGCTCTTATCAGGGGACTCTCATAAGATATAAGGTTCGTTTTCCTGATAATCTTGCCCCATTTTTAAGAATATTCAAATAATAAAATCATGGAGGGGGAAAAGGGAAGAATAGTTCAACTTGATTTTGCAAAAGTAATTGCTTTTATTTGGATTGTTTTGTGTTGGCATCTTGTTAACTATCTTCCATATGATTATGCAATTAAATCAATTGTTTACAATGACTATGGCCATTGCATAACAAGGACTATGTTGTCTCTCTTCGTATTCCTTTCAGGTTTATTTCTTTCAAAATACACTTTTTCGCTCAAGACAGATGTCTATGAGTTTTACAAAAAAAGATTAACAAGGTTTTATATTCTTTATATTGTTGCTTGTATAAGCATATATTTTTCTGGAGATTTTATCCCATCATTGAAACAATTAGCATTAACAATGTTGGGGCTGAGTGGTATCGTGTCTCCAGCGGTAGGAACTATGTGGTTTATGAGCATGATGATTTTTTTCTATGTAATAACCCCTGTTTTGTATGATGTAAGCAAGAAGTTAAGATTATATCGGAGTGCAATGGTACTTTGTATTCTCTTTATAATTCACATTATGGGTTTCTTTGACGAAAGATATATTTTATATTTCCCATGTTATGTAGTTGGAATATGTTTGGGCAATAGCATAATAAGAATGATTGAATCCCTTAAGGTTTATGGAATAGTTATTTCGATTATATGGGTAATGTTGATACTGCTAAAATGGGAGCATTTAAGTGTCATTTTTGGTGTAACTACGATTATATATCTAACATCTGTTTGTATTCGCATCATAAAGATTGAAGCGATGACGCAAGCAATTAAGATAGGTAGTTATGTCATCCTATGTGGCTATTTATTTCATAGACAGATTATTTACATTTTCCATCGACAGATGCATCTTGCCCTTTATTGGATGCCTTTATTCATTTTGGTTTTGTCATACGGAATTCAAAGGTCGTATGATCTCTTATTCTTAAAAATACAAACAGTCTGTTTATTAAACAGTAAACATGAATAGTGGCTTTCTTCTGTAAAGAAAATATTTTCATGAAAACCGAGAGTAATATTTATAATAATCCAAGAGAAAATAATCGCGCTTTTGTTAACAATATAAAAACAGGTGTAATTTGGAATTCTCTTTTAGGATTTGGTAGACAGGGACTTAATTTTCTTGCCACCATAATATTGGCAAGGCTATTAACACCAGAGGATTATGGTTTACTAGGGATGATGGCAATATTGGTTTCTGTATCTGAGGTGTTAATGGAAGCTGGACTTGGCGCAGCTTTAATAAAGAAACAAGACGTTAAAGAAATAGACTATTCAACACTATCAACATATAATGTTGTAATTGCTATAATCCTATATGCTCTTATTTTTTTTACATCTCCATTTGTTAGTGAATTTTATGCAACATCTTCTTTAAAATTATATATAAGGCTATATGCCGTAGTGATACTAATTGACTCCTTATCTATAGTACCCAAGGTTCAATTGATGAAAGATCTTAAGTTCAAGCAACTTTCTATAATAAATATAGCATCGGGTATATGTGGATTAATAGGGGCTATTATATTAGCCTTAATGAATACTGGCATTTTTAGTTTGATTTTCCAATATATTATATCATCAATAGTCCTTACACTCTCTTTGGTAATATTTACAAAATATAAACCAGTGTTTTCTTTTTCTTTAAACTCATTTAAGGAAATGATAGGTTTTGGTTTAAACACAACTGGAGCTAATATTCTAAAGAGTAGCACTGAAAATATTTTTGTAAATGCAGTAGCAAAAATAAGCCCATTATCGACTGCAGGATTCTTTAATCAAAGCTATAAGCTTCAGAATGTTTTATCATCAATTTGTAACACTGTTATAGATGGCGCTTTGTTTCCCGTATTAAGTAAAGAATCTAATGGAAGCATTGTCCGGCACTCTACGTCACTAAATTATTATTCCATGTCATTGCTGTCGTTTATCGTTTTTTTATTGATAATAAATATAGAAATTGTTATTCTTATCTTTTTGGGGGAGAAGTGGACAGGGACTATACCATTTCTAAAGGTTTTTCTATTAGTCGGTTTGATTCAAACATATACATCATTAAATAGAAATTTATTAAAATCGCTAGGTATTACATTAGATATTTTGATTTTTGAAACAATAGCCTCTATATGCTGTCTATCTCTTATGCTTATATGGGGGCATAACGTAAATTATTTATTAATTCTTTTACTACTATATGTCGTGCTAAGATTTAGCATGTCAATATTTGCTTTACATCGAAAGAATATTATAACTATAATTGAATCTATAAAGATAACACTAAAAGCGACAATGCCATCATTGTTTCCTTTTATTATTTGTACATTATTGACTGAGGTATATTACATTAAATCAATTGTAATAATTAATCTGTTATATATTTTTTTGTTTATTGTAATAAGCAGATTAGTTGGTTTTAATATATTAGCTTTTATAAGAAGGTACCCCAATGATTGTAAATAGAAAAGATTTAAGGTCGTATCTTAACAGAGATTACAAATCAATGTCATTGAATGGAAAATCGATGATAATTGAATATATAAAGGGAAATACAGATACAGTTCTTATTGCGAGACTAGTTAAGACCCTAAGATATTATGAGTATTATTATAACAAATATCAATCAAGCAAGAATTGGTATTATGGGATCATGTCTGTAATAATTAAACATATTTACTACAAAAAAAGGAGAAAACTCGGGATATTTATAGAACCAAATTGCGTCGGTCCTGGCGTTAACATCTTGCATCCTGGATATGTTTGGATTGACCATTCATCTGTAATTGGCAGTAATTGTACAATACTGCCAAGAGTTCTTATAGGAAAGAAAAAGCCA
>JAILNW010000303.1 GCA_024691145.1 Lachnospiraceae bacterium | reverse complement strand
CGGATACCCTGTATGAGTCATCTCCTTCAGGAGCTTCATACGTTTTATTATCTGATAAATCATATGTCTTTTTCTCACCTTCATACTTAGTATACTTTGACAGGGCTTTATCTTTAGTTTTATCTTCAGTTTTTTCATTTTTTGTTACTTCATCATTTACAGTGGTATCCGGCTTTTTTCCCATAAGTAAAACAGCCATTACAATACCAGCAATTATAATTACTGCATCTTATATGCAGATAATTATATTTTTCTTATTAAATTTATTTCCCACTTATTACTCCTTCAATTCCTTTATATCTGATTATTCCTCCCAATATGGCAAATGCAATATATGTTACCCATGAAAAGATAATCAAAAACCTTCTAGTACTCTTTTTTAACATATCAGTCTGCAGACAATATATTGTAACTGGCAAAGGATACATACAGCAGCACATACCAAATAAAGCAATATATACAATCAATGAAGTATGTTCCTTTTCTGTTTCATTCTCTTCTTTATTATTCGCTTTTTCTTCCAAAATAATATCTGCTCTGGCTTGCTGTCTTCCTTTTTCAAAGTTATATCCCGCTTTTTCAGCAGCATCAATGGCTTTTTTTCCATTATCCACTTCATACTCGCTATCACAATAACGGCACCTGACTTTATCAGCATCAGGTGGAATTATAAGTGATGCATTGCAATTAGGACATGTATGTCCTGTTAATTTCATATAATCACCTCATTAAAAACCTAGTTTCTTTAATTTATGTACATACTGAACATAAAATTCCCTGACATCAAAACCTTTTATATTCTCCCTGTTAAGATCTATCATATCTGCGTGGGATATTCCTCTTCCTTTATCTGTTGTAATAAATGTAAAGTCTTCTCCCCATTTTGCTGATTCAACAGCAACAAGACCATCATTTTCCCCATCAAAGTTCTTTACCAAAGGATAACAAAGATTAAGAGGAAATCTTCCACTGCTGGCCTTATTCATCTTTGAGCAGACACTGTAGTAATGAACACCCTCTGCATCCTTAAGTTCCTCGTTACGCTCATTGCAGACTGTTGCTCTGAGATCAGTAACCGCCTCTATAAAGTTAGGATTTTTATCTCCTAATTTAATTAGTGTTGTATTATACTGATTTGCAACATCATCACGAATCTTCTTAGGAATATTATCAAGAAGATAGTCAGCAAATATACAGCCTCTGTGTGGAGTATTAATTGTAGTAAGTGAAGCCACATATGGTGCCATTCCCTCACATGTAATTGCATAACGGCTGTCAAGGCCACCTTTTGAATGGGCAATAATATTAACCTTTTCGGAGCCTGTTTCTTCTATAATCTCCTTTATACGTTTTGCAAGAAACTTTCCATTGTCAGCAACAGAGCCCGCTGATTCCTGATTGCCATAATAAATATCCGCACCATTCTGAATAAGTTCTCCAGGTACTCTTCCCCAGTAGTTTACAAAGTCAAAATCCCTGAAAAATACACCATGAACCAAGAGTATGGGATACTTGGTCTTGCAAATCATCTCATCTTTTCTTTCTTTATTAATTCTTATCTTATCTGTCTCTAATTTGAGTTCATTATATGATATATTCATAATCTTTGTAAGAGCTATAAGATTAAGCACAGGCCAGTATCCAAGTATAATACCTATAACTCTCCACTTAATGCCTATTCCTGAACTTGTAAGGTATACTCGTATAATTCCTACCCAGAACAACACAAGTTCAACTAAAAATGCAACAAAAATATTAAGCCATATGATTTTTTTATTAGTATCCCAGTAATTCATTATAACAATCACAAGATATACTATCTCTAAGGCCGTAGATAACATAAATATCTCTAAAAGCGATACTCCTCGTGCAAGCTGTCTGTACTTTAAAAGTTCCTTATAGTTCTTGTTAATAGGAGTGAATAATACTATCCACAGTATTACAGCATTGCCAGCAAGTATCAGAAGTACCATTGTCAAAGTGCTGCTCCCCATTAACTCACATATAAGTGAAATATTCATAATAATAAATGTTATAATAACCGCAATTACTTTTCTAACATTTGTACTCATAAGCTATTTACCCTTTTCTTTTTCTTCTTTTTACTTACACTTCTTATAATTACAACTAAAATTGCTATAAGTAATATAAATACTAAAGCAATAATAATTAATGGTTTTAAAATATTATATTCTATATGAATATTGTTATCCTCCAGCTCTAAAAAGTCCCACTCAAGAGTTTTCCCATTATTATCTACTGATGTGGCATTACTTTTTGTAGGTGCAAATGGTAACTTTAATATAAACTTGGCACTGCCGTCAAACATATTGATATATTTATAAACTGCACTCAGATTCTTTGCCTTATCCTGCTCCATTAATTTTACATCCAATACAAGGTTAAGGCCATCCATATGAATATTAACCTGTTCATCAGTTTTTTCTTCTACATATGCCTGCTTTTCAAACTCAGCAGCATCTTTCTTTAGAACTGGTGATTTTTCAAGTATTGCAGTAAGTTCTTTAATATCGTCACCTGCCTCCGTTAAAGGCATATTCTTTTTATTTATCTCATAACCTGTATAATATCCATCTTTATAATCATCAACTGCCCATCCTGCATCTTTAATCTCAGTAACCATTTCAGGCGTAATTGCAGAATCTATAATTTTCTCTTCTTCATCAGAAGCATCCTCTGAGTCACTTTTCAAACCAAATTCATTATAATCCATTGCTGCAATTAAAAAGTTCGCATCTGCTTTGCCATTCTTTTTAATTTCCATTGTGCCTTCTATACGCACACAACCCGACAACAACACTGCTGTCATTACTATCATAATCACATACTTAATCTTTTTCATAAGCGCTCCCCTTTATACAAAAGCCAAGTATTCACTTGGCTTTTGTATAATAAAATTAAATTTCTGTTGTTTCGTTTGTTTCTTCTGAAGCCTCCGTTGTTTCCTCTGCTGCCACTTCTTCTGTTACTGCTGGTGTTTGCTCTGCTGCTGTATTCTTCTTCTTTCCACCAAGAACCACAATAAGTATAATACCAACTATTACTACTAATGCAATCACTGCAAGAATTATTATTAATGTAACATTGATAATAGAAAATTCTGCCTTTGCAACGCCCTCTTCCATATCAAATGCATCCCATTCAAGAGTTTTTCCATCATTAGTTACCTTTGTAGCATTATTACTCTTTGCTGCATATGGAAGAATTAATTTACATGTAATCTTTGCTCCAGACATCTTCATGTATTCTGAAGATTGTTTCATCTGTTCAGCGTCTTCATCACTCATAATCTTCCAGTTAACAACATAATTAAAGCCCTTTTTCTCAATAAAGAAACCTGATTCTTCCTTTGAATCTTTGCTTTCTTCTGCATCCTCTTCTTCTAAAGCTTCCTCAGCATCATTATCTAATATTGCATAAAGATCATTAAGTTCGCCAGAAATCTTAGTAAGACCAATATTCTTTTTAGAAATCTCATATCCAATAAAACCATTCTTGCTATAATCAGTTACCTTCCATCCTGCGTCCTCAATCTTTTTAATGTCTTCTGCCGGAATGGCACTAGTATCTTCGTCTATTTCTGCCTCATTATCCTCGTCCTCAAGACCACCAAAAAGACTTCCAAGTTCACCTAAGATGTCTAAATCTTCCTCAGATAGTTCCTCATCCTCTTCAACTGTTGAAAGATTTGAAACTGTTCTAAAACCTGTATCAACTAATGCATCTTCAGTTATTTCATCTTCAGTTACATCCTGGTCTTCATCATCAAAGTCGAAGTCAAAA
Organism: Lachnospiraceae bacterium; assembly: GCA_024691145.1. Taxonomy (GTDB): domain Bacteria; phylum Bacillota; class Clostridia; order Lachnospirales; family Lachnospiraceae; genus JAILNW01. The sequence continues at coordinate 3,580 of JAILNW010000303.1, read as the reverse complement.
TCAAAATCTTCGTTGTCATCCCCACCGATCATATCATTCATTTCTGAAAAATCGCTTACAGCATAAATCATCGAAACGTCTGCTTTACCATTCTTCTTAACTTCCACTGTAGTTTCATAGCGTATGCATCCTGTTGATAATAACATACACATCATTGCAAGTATCACTAACTTTGCTTTCTTCATTTTTTTCCTTATCCTCCTGTATTTCAAACTTTAAAGTCCCACGTTAAGTATATCATACCAAACGTGGGAACTTCAACATATTTTTATATACATATATTTCCAAATGAACTAAAGAATTCCAGCAATATTGTAAACCACAAATGCCACAAGCCATGCTATCATACACTGCCATGCAACAACTCCTGCTGCCCATTTTCCTCCAAGTTCTCTCTTAACTGCTGCAACAGCTGCAATACAAGGAGTATATAATAATGAAAATACAAGCAGTGAGGCTGCAGAAACCTGGCTTAAAGCCCCTGCAACATTTCCTTCAAATAATATTTCAAGTGTAGAAACCACACTTTCCTTTGCCATAAATCCTGATATAAGTGCAGTACATATACGCCAGTCTCCAAGTCCTATAGGTTTAAATAACGGTGCTATTAAACCTGATATCATGGCAAGAACACTGTCTGATGAATCCTTTACAAGATTCATATGTAAATCAAAGCTCTGAAGTCCCCAAATTATAATTGTTGCAATCATAATAATTGTAAAAGCCTTCTGAAGAAAATCCTTTGACTTTTCCCACAATAACTGACAGACATTCTTGGCACCCGGCATTCTGTAGTTAGGAAGTTCCATAACAAACGGTACTGCCTCTCCTTTAAATACAGTAACCCTGTAAAGTATGGCAATAAGTATACCAACAAGAATACCAAGAAGATATAATCCAGTCATAATAAGACCTCCCTTTTTAGGGAAAAATGCATTTACAAAGAATGCATATATAGGAAGCTTTGCTGTACAGCTCATAAATGGTGTTAAAAGTATAGTCATCTTTCTGTCTCTCTTACTTGGAAGAGTTCTTGTGGACATAACAGCAGTCACCGTACATCCAAATCCTATAAGAAGAGGTACAATACTTCTTCCAGAAAGACCAATCTTTCTAAGGAGTTTATCCATTACAAATGCAACCCTTGCTATATATCCGCTGTCTTCAAGTAAAGACAGGAAGAAAAATAAGGTTACAATTACAGGAAGAAAACTAAGGACACTTCCTACACCATTAAATATACCGTCTATAACAAGTCCCTGAAGCACTGGATTAACATGTGCAACAGTAAGACCCTTATCAACAAAATTGGTTAATGCTTCAACCATATTTTCAAGTATTCCCTGAAGAAAAGCACCTATTACATTAAAAGTAAGGTAAAATACAAGTGCCATAATACCAATAAATGCCGGAATTGCTGTATATTTTCCAGTTAATATCCTGTCTATCTTCTCACTTCGTATTCTTTCCCTGCTTTCCTGAGGTTTCTTTACAGTCTCTTTGCAGACTTTCTCAATAAACGAAAAACGCATATCCGCCATGGCAGCACTTTTATCAAGGCCACGTTCCTTCTCCATCTGCTTAACAATATGCTCCATAGTTTCTATCTCATTATCATCAAGCTTAAGGGACTCCATAATAAGAGGATCCCCTTCTATTACTTTACCTGCTGCAAATCTTACTGGTATATCAGAAGCCTTAGCATGGTCTTCAATAAGATGAATAACCGCATGAAGACATCTGTGAACCGCACCTCCAAAGTGATCCTCCTCACAAAAATCCTGTCTCTTTGGCTTTTCCTTATAATATGCCACATGCAAAGCATGGCTTACTAATTCCTCAATACCCTGATTCTTTGCTGCTGATATAGGAACAACAGGCACTCCAAGAAGTTCCTCCATCTTATTAACATCTATGGAACCGCCATTTGCCTTCATCTCGTCCATCATATTAAGTGCAACAACCATAGGTATATCCATCTCAAGAAGCTGCATTGTAAGATAAAGATTTCTTTCTATATTAGTAGCATCAACTATATTAATAATAGCCTGTGGCTTTTCCTCTAAAACAAAGTTTCTCGACACAATCTCCTCACTGCTGTAAGGTGACATGGAATAAATACCTGGAAGGTCTGTTACAAGTGTCTTCGGATAGCCTATAATAGAACCATCTTTTCTATCTACAGTAACTCCCGGAAAATTTCCAACGTGCTGGTTAGCACCTGTAATTCTGTTAAATAACGTGGTCTTTCCACAGTTCTGATTACCAACAAGTGCAAATGTAAGCTGTGTCTTTATCTTATTTTTAATATTCTCTTCTCTCTCTCCTAAACCTGGATGAACAGTTTCTTTTCTCTTTGAATGTCCAATAGGATTGCCATTTTCCTCATCTATCTCGTTTATCTGTATCTTATCCGCTTCAGCGAGACGAAGTGTTAGTTCATAACCATGTATCTTAATCTCTATTGGATCTCCCATAGGTGCGTACTTTATCACAGTAAGCTTTACACCCGGAATTAACCCCATGTCAAGGAAATGCTGTCTTAATGCCCCTTCACCACCGACACTTTCAACTATAGCACTCTTGCCTATTTCAAGTTCCTTTAGTGTCATACAACTCATTCCTTTCTAAAATAATCTTTGGTTAGTTTTCACTAACAGTATAACATTGATTAAATAAAAATTCAACATGTATTTTAAAAAAATTTATGCTATAATGAATATAGTAATATATTGACAGGAAAGGTTGATAATAATGCCAAACTTTACTCAGAATGCTATTAAACAGGCATTTATAAAATTACTTGAAGAAAAACCATATAATGAAATAACCATTAAGGATATTGTTACAGAATGTGGCATAAACCGTAACTCATTTTACTATCATTTTCAAGATATGCCATCATTACTGGAAGAAATTATAAAAGAAAGCCTTGATAATATAATTATACAGTATCCGTCTTTCTCATCTTTGGAGGACTGCATGTCCGCAACCATAGCCTTCGCAGAAAGTTACAAACGTGCCATACTTCATATATACAGATCCGTGGACAGGGGCATATTTGAGAGATACTTATGGCAGGCATGCGATTATGCTGTTAACAAATACTGTGAGAATGTTTTTCTTGACCAGCACATTAATAAGGAAGATGAAATCATCATTTTTCAATATTACAAATGTGAATGCTTCGGCCAGATGATGGCCTGGATGGAAAATGGCATGAAGAATGATATTAAAAAAGATATCCAAAGACTCTGCGTATTAAAACAGGGCCAGGTTGAAGAAATGATAGAACGAAGTAAAAATCAGTAATTGCATATATATAGAGAAAAGACCACTGTTTTAAACAATGGTCTTTCTTACTACATATTAATCATTATTATCCTTTGAATGTATATGTAAATAATAGTCAAAGCCAAATCTCTCCAGATTCTCATAATCATAAGTAGACCTTAAATAAATACTTCCATCTGAATATACACCAGTTGAATTATATATCAGTCCCTTTGTTGTAACAAGTTTAATATCATTATCCACATTCCCAATTTTTTCAATGTAATCTTTATTAATATCTACTTTG
>JAILNW010000300.1 GCA_024691145.1 Lachnospiraceae bacterium | reverse complement strand
ATACTTTTTTTGAATTGGAACCACAAATTTAATAAGTACACGCCTTATAAAATTTAACAGTTTACTATCTTCCTGCATCTCATTCTCCCTACTTACATATCTTTAACTATGTAGCCTACTCCACGTACAGTTGAGATAAGTTTTATACTGTACTTATCATCTATCTTAGTTCTAAGATATCTTATATACACATCAACAACATTAGTATCACCAAAATACTCATACCCCCACACTTTATTAAGAAGTGTTTCACGGTCTATAGCAGTATTCTTGTTTTCCACAAGATACTCCAAAAGATCATACTCTTTTTTAGTTAGCACAATCTCTTCTTCATCATAGTGTACTGTGTAATCTGCTTTATTAATCTTTAACTTGCCCAGTCTTAAAATCTGCTTATCATCAACACCATGCATTTTTTTAGACCTGTTAATTGCAACTCTGATTCTTGCGATTAATTCTTCCATATCAAATGGTTTTGTAAGATAATCATCTGCACCAATATTAAGTCCTGAAACTTTATCCGATACGTCATCTCTTGCAGTAAGCATTATAATTGGGGTATCAATGCCCTCTTCCCTTGCCTTTTTGCATACTTCAAGACCGCTTATAAATGGAATCATTATATCCAGTATTATAAGATCATAGCTATTATTAAGTATCTTTTCAAGAGCTAACTTGCCATCCCCTGCAATATCTACTTCATACTGCTCATGCTTTAATTCAAGCTCAACAAATCTTGCAATTTTATCTTCATCTTCAACAACTAATATCTTATCCATTAGTCCGCTCCTTTTTATATTTTTTTCTTTAAGCATAATATGTTGTCACAATATAGCTTTTTAAATTTCTTAAGCTTATCAAATTCTTTCTCCATAAACTCATTATATATTTCAATAACTTCTTCGCACTCTTCCTTAGTAGCACTTTCATTACTAAATCTTACTTTAACTATAATTTCAAGTGCTTCTACCCAGGATAGTTCACCTATATACTTATAGTTTTTAGCAATATCATGGGCATATTCCTTATAGTCAGTATTATTATTAAGCACAATGTTATTATCTTCAAAAATTATCTTCATACCAGAAGACATGTACTTAATAAGTTCATCAGGCTTGTCCTTAATTGCCTTAAACTCATTAGACTTATTGGTTTTTCTAAGCATAAGCAACGAGTATACTGCTCCAAACAGTATTATTATTGCTCCTATAATACATATTAGAATAACAGTAACAATATTTGCTCCCTTATCCTCTACTTTAGTTTCTACTGGTTTGTTATTATTAGCAGGAGGTACAGTTGGCTTATTATCTTCCTGTGGTTTTACTGTTGGCTCCGGAGTAGGTGTAGGATCAGTTTCATCATCAGGATCATTAAAATCCGATTCCTGATTTATAACATTGCCATCCAGTGTATTGCTTGTTACCTCTACAGGAATCCAGCCAATACCATCAATATAAATTTCAGTCCATGCATGAGCGTTACTGTCTTTTATGGTCATCTCATAAACATGTTTATCCTTAAGCATATTTAAAGCAAGATGATCTTTATATAACTCCGCTCCATTAGAAAGCATTGTTGATGCTTTATAATCTTCTGATGTTATAATATATCCCTCTGCATATCTGGCAGGTATACCATATGCTCTGAACAGTGCTGTTGCAGTTGCTGCATAATACATACAGTATCCTTTTCTACTTTCATTTACAAAGTACTCTATAGGATCCTTTTCCTTATCAACCTTTCCAGGCATAAGTTCATATGTATAATTCTTACTAAAGTAATTAGTTATAGCGTCAATTATTTTCTCTGTTGTTTCAATTCCTTTGGCAGAGTACATATTAACATCCTCACCAATTACATCATCAATATCATACTCAAAATCAATCTGATCCTTAACATTACGAATTGTAAATGCAATTTCATCAGGAACTTTTATATACTGTTCTCTTAAATTTATATCATAACCAATTTCATCAAAATATCCATCATTATACATTTTTTTCCAGTATTTTTTTAACTGTTTTGCATTTATTGGATAGAAGCCATTACTAATACTATAATCCGCATCCATCCTGCCATTTGACAAAATACCATATCCATCTGGATGTATAACAGCCACTAAATCTTCTGTATTTTTATTAATTTTTTCAATATTAACTGCCAGATAAGGAAAATAATCTCCTATATAGAACTTATTCTCTTCTGTTACTTCCTTATCCTCATTATATTTCCATCCTCTGTCATACTTATTTCCAATATATCCTCTGAGATAAATAACATCTTCTGTTTTTGATATATCTACTTTATACTTAGCTATATTTTTAAAGGAAAGTCCTTCAGTATCTCCTAAATTTCCACCTGATATACCACCGCTTGCAACACTGCCCACTTTGCCATTAAGAACCTCTTTTAATGATCTGTTTCCATTGGCAACATCTCTGGCGCCATAAAAAATTTTATCAATTTTGTACTGAAGATTGTATCTAATCATCGATACCTTCTGATCACGATTAAATTCTCTTTCTGGCAGAACACTGCTTGCAACCAATATTACAACTGATATTATAATCATCATGGATACTCCAATTTTAATTGCAGCAATATCCTTGAAATTCTTCTGTTTATAATTATTGCCTCTTAAATTTATTCTGTTTCTCACACAATAATTATCCTTGACAGAGCCACTACAAAACAATGCAAAGGTTACAACTATGTAAATAAGCATGTTACTTCCTTCGCCTGTTAGTCCTGCTATGTAACACAAACAAATCCATGGCAAAGTAACAATAAAATACAGGCCTCTTATCATATAGCACGTAATTATATATCCTATAATAATACTCATGAATATGGCTATAAGTAAAAATACTTCGGTAATATATTCACCTGACTTTTCGCCTGTTATTATATATGATGTTCCATAATAGTCATTATAATATTGATAGTACTTGCTGATTACGGCAAGTAAGCTTGCTTTTAAATAATTTGCTCTTAATATAGCATATGTTATGACTAAAGCCATATACCCGTACATGAAATAATTTTTTCTATTGCTTTTCATATATGAAAATATGCAATATTCAATTATTGAAAGAAAAGTTAAAACACTATAAAACACAAAATTATCGAGATAAATACCTATACTTCTGGAAAATGCATTTAAAACACTCGAAACAGATAACACCATAAATATTATCTGTAATATGCTCATA
>JAILNW010000278.1 GCA_024691145.1 Lachnospiraceae bacterium | reverse complement strand
TGTTCTTTAGATACAAATGTATTCTTCATAAATATATCACCTTTCTTATTAAATCATAAATGTTTCACTTTATTATAAGATTTTATAGAAATATAGTCAAGTCACTCGATTGATTTTTTTCGAAAAATATAGTATACTTTAGATTGCAGTTTATGCAAGTTTTTATGAAAGTGAGGCACTATATGGAACAATACAATGGCAGTCAGATTATTGTTTTAGAAGGTCTTGAGGCAGTAAGGAAGAGACCTGGTATGTATATTGGAAGCACTTCATCAAGAGGTTTGCACCATCTTATATGGGAAATTATAGATAATGGCATTGATGAGCATCTTGCAGGTTTCTGTACCCAGATAGATGTTGTATTAGAAAAGGATGGTGCTATTACCATTCAGGATAATGGAAGAGGTATACCTGTTGATATACATCCAACCAAAAAGATACCTACGGAACGTGTTATATATACAATTCTTCACGCTGGTGGAAAGTTCGGAAACTCTGTTTATAAAGTTTCAGGTGGATTGCACGGCGTAGGTGCTTCTGTAGTAAACGCCTTATCTTCAAAACTTATCGTTGAGATTAAAAGAAATGGTTTAATATACAGAGATGAATATAAAAATGGTGGAAAACCTGTTACAAAGCTTGAAAAGGGTCTTTTGCCTGCAGTCAGCAAATGTAACAAGTCTGATACAGGAACAAAAGTTACATTTTATCCTGACAGTGAGATATTTGAAACAGTAGATTTTAAACCTGAGATTATAAAGAAAAAGCTTCAGGAAATTGCTTTTTTAAATAAAAAACTTAAGATTAACTTTACTAACAAGAAAACAAATGAATCTTTTACATACTATGAAGAAGATGGTATTAAAAGTTACATTACCTATATAAATAAAGAAAAAGAAGCAGAAGTAATTCATGATGAACCTATTTACATTGAAGGTGTAAGTTCTGATATTGAAGTGGAGATTGCCCTTCAGTATACAAAGTCATTTTCTGAGAATATCAACTCCTTCTGTAACAGAATTAACACAGTTGAAGGTGGAACTTTAGTAACTGGCTTTAAGTCAGCATTAACAAAGATTCTTAACCAGTATGCAAAGGAACTTGGTATTTTAAAAGGAAAGAATGAGTCCTTTGATGGTAAAGACATTCGTAATGGTATAGTTGCCATTATATCAATTAAGCATCCAGACCCTCAGTTTGAAGGACAGACTAAAACAAAGCTTGGTAATACCGATGCAAAGCAGGCTGTTGAAGACGTTATGAATAACCAGCTTCAGTTATATTTTGACAAGAATGTTGAGATATTAAAGACTATTCTCGATAATTCATTAAAGTCCTTTAATGTCAGAAAATCAAGTGACAAAGCAAGGGATGCAGCAATCAAGCAGCTTAATGATGTTGATACTAACAGCAAATTAGCTGCCTGTTCATCAAAAAAAGCAAAAGAATGTGAGATTTATATCGTAGAGGGTGACTCTGCAGGTGGTACCGTAAAAGCAGCCAGAAACAAAACGTACCAGGCTGTTCTCCCATTAAGAGGAAAGATTCTTAACGTTGAAAAGGCTCCTCTTGAGAAGATTTTAGTTAATAATGAGATAAAGTCAATGATTGCAGCATTTGGCTGTGGTATAGGTGACAGTTTTGATATTTCAAAACTTAAATATGACAAGATAATTATCCTTACAGATGCGGACGTTGACGGCGCTCACATAAGTACATTACTGCTTACATTTTTCTATAGATTTATGCCTGAACTTATTCAGGAAGGCAAGGTTTACAGAGGTCTTCCGCCTCTATACAAGGTTGAATATAATGATACTGTAAAGGGAAAATCAAAAAAAGTTTCCAAGTATCTTTTTAATGATTATGAGCTTGAAAAGTTCAGAAAAACCTCTGGTAAAAAGATACTTAGTCTTCAGCGATACAAAGGTCTTGGAGAGATGGATGCATCACAGCTAGAAGAAACAACACTTGATCCTAAGTCAAGAAAGCTTGCTCAAATCTCAATAAGTGACACTGTTGAAGCTGATGAGATTACAACCATGCTTATGAGTAATAACGTTCCCCCTAGAAGAGAATTTATTATGTCTGAGGCACAGTATGCAACAGTTGATATTTAATTGGAGGAATACTTTTTATGGCACAATTATTAGAAAATGATAATATTATACAAATAGATTTTTCGGAAGAAATGAAAACTTCA
>JAILNW010000235.1 GCA_024691145.1 Lachnospiraceae bacterium | reverse complement strand
AGAATAAATATTAGAAAACATATTAATACAATGAGAAAATACCTGTGGTTTGTAGGGGTTGTAACGTTATTTGGCTTTTTAATTGCTCTGATAGTTAAGGCAAGGGTAAAGGATAATATATATAAGGCCAGTACTTCTGTTTATACAAAGAATTCAGATGAAAGCACAGATTCTTTAAACTCTTATACTGAGATTATTAAAAGCAGGAAAGTTGCTGACAGAGCAGCACTTATTATGGGAGATGACAGCATAAAGGGCGAAGATATTCAAAAGATGGTTGATTACAGTAGTGAAAAGGATTCGTCAATTTATTATATATATGCATACTCAGATGATGTAGATACAGCAATACTTGTTGCAAATGCAATTACCAAGGCATTTGTTATAGAGGTTAATAATATTACAGGTGAAGATAATATAAAAGTGCTTGATGAAGCCTATGGAGCTAATCTTGAGTTTGACGGAAGAAGTGATCAGATAAATGGTATATTTAATATAACTTTAATTGCCTTTATTATATCAGTTGTACTTGTATTGTTATATTCGATTTTTTCTGGAAAAACGGTTTCAATAAATGATGCTTCTCTTGGAGGGGAAATAGAGATTCTTGGTGTTATTCCAGGCTTTGATGTCGAGTAATGGTATGTTATTGGTAATGAGTAATTATTAAAAGTTTTTTGGAGGATATGACATGAATAATAAAGTATTAGATATATACAGACCGCAAAATGAAACTTTAAATGATGCTTTTGACAGACTTGTTGTAACTATACATCACCAGAACAGAATGTATGGACATAAAACATTTGTCCTTACAGGCTGTGAACCTAAAGTAGGTACAACAACTATTTCAATAAATGTAGCAATATCCCTTGCACTTTCGGGACTTAAAACCATACTTATTGATGGTGATTTAAGAAAGGATACCAAGTATAAAAGATTAAATGATGAGGTAGAACTTGGACTTGCAGATGTTCTTGCAGGCAATATTGATCTTGCAAGTGTAATCTGTGCAACAAATTATACAACACTCGATTACCTGCCATCTGGTTCCAAGGATGAAAATCCTGTTGGATTATTATATTCTCCAAATCTTAATAAGATTATTTCATCCATTAGTGCATATTATGATTTTATAATTTTTGATTTACCTTCAGCAAATGCGGCCATAGATTCAAATATATTTGCTTCTAAGGTTGATGCAGTTATACTTGTAGCAAGACAGAATTCTACAACAACAATGCAGATAAGAAATGCCAAGAATGAGCTTGACCGAATTGCGGCTAATCTTGTAGGACTTGTTTTTAATGGTGTAGACCAGAATGAGTACAGACATTATATGAAGAATTATGATTATTTTAATAAAGAAAAGTTCCTTACGGATTATAATAAGCAGGACGATTCATCATTTGAACTAGGTAATTATGGCTATGGAGGAGATGCTGATGAATAGAAGAATCAAGATAGTTATATTTACAATATTTTTTATACTGGGAATGTTTTTAGAAGATATTAATATAATTAATGTAAAGGCAGTTACTGAAATACCAAGAATTATTCTTGATTCATATGAAGTAAGAGAAGGAGATTTTGAATCAGGTGAAGAAACAATTATAAGTTTAAAATTAAAAAATACAAATGCAGTTGCCTCTGCTGAAAATGTTTTATTAACATATGAAGGTAAAGAAAATGGCATACTTCCTAAAAAAGGAACATCTAATCAGATATTTTTAGGAAATATAGAACCTTCAGGAACTGTTGAAATTAATATACCAATAATAATTTCCCCAGATGCTGATAAAGAATACATATCATTAACATGTAATCTTGACTATGTTAATGGAACAAATGATCAGAGAGAAAAAAACAGTTTTATTGTAGCTTTTGATATAAACAGCCTTGAACTTTTATATGATGTGTCTGTTGCAAACTCAGCAAGAGTGGGAACTAGTGCATTTATAAGTGCAAATGTAATTAATAATGGATATAATGAAGTTAAAGATGTGAAAATGATAATCACAGGTCAGATTGAAAGCGATGAAGAGGCTAAGGATCTTCTTGAAAAAAGAAAAGGCAATACTGTTACCTGTGACATAGGAGATATTTCTGTATCTTCATCAAAGTATAGGGATGCAGCTGTAGTATTTAGTGAGGCTGGAATACAGACAGTAACTGTATCATTTACATTTACAGGTAAGGATGGACAGACAAAACTACAGGTGGTAGGGGATTATGATGTAAATGTATATGAAAAAAAGGAAGATAGTAAAGAGAAAAAATCAGGAAAAATTACAATTATATGGGTAATGCTTTTAATTATAGGTTTAGTTGCACTTGGATTTACAAGTTATATGTTTATTAAACGTAAAAAGAGTGGAAAAATAAGTATGGCAATAATAGATAAATATATTAAAAGTATTCGATTAAGATTTAAGTAATAAGTAGCAGCTGGAAGGGATTGATTTTGTGAAGGATTTAATATCAGTTATTGTACCAGTCAATGATAATGATCAATATCTTGACGAATGTATACACTCTATAATAAACCAGAGTTATGCCAATATCGAGATATTAATAATTGACAATTATTCACTAAAACGAAATATTAATAAGTGTGATTCTTTCCTAAAGAAAGATATCAGAGTAAGGGTTGTTCACAATCAGATTCCGGAAAGTGAAGCAACTCTTAGGAATACTGCCATAAATATTGCCAAAGGCGAATATATAGTTTTTGTTGAAGCCACTGATTATATAAATACTGAATTTGTAAAGGATTTATATAATGCATGTATTAATGGAAATAGCGATATTGCACAATGTACTTATATGTATGTTTCTGATGATACTGGTTTCAGCCGTTTAAGCGATGAAGATAAACAGAAAATATATGAACAGGATTCCGTAGATATATATTCGGATTTTGATGACATAAGAGTTAGTTCAGCAGGTGCTGATAATGTTTATAATGAGATGTACTGTTACACTGGAAAAGAAATGATAAAAAATCTTTTTAATGAATATGCAAGATATACAGAAATGCTAAATACAAAAATGTATAAAAGCAGTCTGTTTGACACAGAGAATGGAAAAAGATTTTCAAAGAAACATAATAGTGGAATATCATTTCCAACAGAAAGACATCATGAAAATGAAGCAGTAGTTTACAGGCTTTTGTACGAATCGCAAAATGTTGTATTTTTATTAAAACCATTGTATTATAAGAGAGATGATGATGGCAAAGAATCAATGGTAAATAAAACCACTAATGAACTGGATAAACTGATTTCTTATGAAGAGAGAATGTTATTCTTTTTATACAATAAGGAAAAAGAATTGTATGTACTTAGTGCAAAGAAGATGCTTGAACAGCTTATAATGTCACGTAACAAGGTAAAAAAATATATCACAAAGTCAGCTTCAATGCAGAAGGATTTGCATAAAAGGGCAAGAAATCTGTACTTTAAGTTAGCAAGTATGCCTAATGTTTCCTTAGGATATAAGTTGTCTATGTTCAGAAAATTGTGGATTTATACATGGACTAATGATTTGGAAAAAGAAGAATCAAGAATAAAGAAGGAGAAGCAGGGGGATAAACTATGAGCATGTATCCATACATTGATGAATTGATGTTTATTCAAAATAAAATCAATTGTGGCATGAATGAGAATAATTTAGGAGATTTGTATGGAATAATAGAGGGAGTTTTTAAGGATGAAAAGATAGAAGAGTTATTTAAACAGATGGAAATGTATATAAAAGAAGACTCCTTAGAACACAAGATAGAAAAAATGCTTAATATCATTGCTATAGTAAGGGATTATGCACAAAATCACAGAATACAGTACGTTACCAAGTATTCGGACCTGGATATGGTGTATTTCTATGGAAATATATATTTTCTTCTTCTGAGAAAAACAAAGAGTTATGATAATTATATTAGAATTCTAAATAATCTAAAGGATATATATAATGGCTCCATTAAAACATTTAGCAGATTTCATTATAGTTATATTCTTAATATGATACTTCTTATAAAAGAAAAATATGTATCGGTGAAAGATTCAGATTTTATAAGGGACAACTATATGTATAAAATTAATGTTGTTGATAATAAAAAAATAATTGAAAAAATATCATTTAATCTTTTAGATGCAATTTTTAAAATAATGA
>JAILNW010000222.1 GCA_024691145.1 Lachnospiraceae bacterium | reverse complement strand
TCCTTTTCACAAGGGAGGTTACGACCCTGTACCTTAGCCATATTTTTCAATCGCTTCGATTGCATATTGAGAACAGGTAGGTGTATATATACATGAAGGCCTACCCTTTAAAGGTGAAATATATTTACGATATATTTTTATAAGCTGAATAAGAATTTTTTTCATAATTATAATTTTAAGCTTACGAGTTTAAGATCTACTTTATGATCTTATGCATCTTAGTAAGGTGTAAAAAAGCACCTTCTATATCTTTATAATCTTTTCCTTTGGCACTTTTTCGTGCCACAACAACAATGTCCCAACCACTATGGAACGTCTCATCATTTAATCGAAAGCTTTCTCTTAATAGCCTGGCAATCCTATGTCTGACTACACTGTTACCGACTTTTTTACTGACAGATATACCGAGTCGGTCAAATTCTTTCCCATTTTTTAAAGCATACATAATAAGATACTTATTTGCGAAGGATTTTCCGTTCTGATAAAATAATTTAAAGTCTTCATTCTTTTTAATAGACTCTGCCAATCTAAGTATCTCCCTTTTTCTAAGCAGATACAAAGGAAAAGGTCACATAAGCTGCGACCTTAGACTGCTATATTATGTCTTCCCTTTGCTCTTCTTGCAGATAATACCTTTCTTCCGTTTGATGTGCTCATTCTTGAACGAAAGCCATGAACTTTTGCTCTCTGTCTCTTCTTAGGCTGGAATGTCATCTTTGCCATTGTGTTACACCTCCTTTATAATTTTAAATATATTCCGTATGGAATATATACTCATGCTAATAAATGTATTCAAAGTTAAAGCAGTCTTATTATAGTAGATAAAGTGTAAAGCGTCAAGAAAAATCTTTTATTTAATTCACATTAAGAGTCCCTGTTTCATTGCTTTTTCCACATTTTTTTGATATAATATATAAGGTACGCTCTTGCCATTTTTTATCAAAAAAGGCTCTATAATTTGTATTAAAAAGATTATTTTAGACAATATATTGTTATTTTATAGTCTTTCTTTTTTTATAAATTTAAGCAAAAATAAGGTGCTTTTTCAGGATTAAAAAACAGGCAAAAAATTAAATATTTTTATCAGGGGTTATTAATGGAAAAAGAAATTAAAGCAAAATGGCCGGAAATATCCGAGTTTATAAAAAGAGAATACAGAATAACAGATGCTATTTACCGTACCTGGTTTACTAATCTTTCCGTTTTTTCTGTTGATGAAAAGAATAATATAATCACTCTTTCATATGACGATGAAAAATCCGGTGCTGATGCAGCTAACCTTGGAATTGATTATATAAAAAATCGTTACATACTTTTTATCCAGTCCGGATTTTCGGTGTTCTTTAATAATAACGGTAAAGACTTTGACATTAAGTTCATTTTAAAGAGTCAGGCTGAAATTACAAAGAAGGCTGAACCACCTAAAAACGACAGTTATACTTTCCTTAATTCAAATTATACGTTCGATACATTTGTCGTAGGAACAAACAACACCTTTGCCCATTCTGCGGCACTGGGTGTTTCAGAAAACCTTGGTAACTTTTATAATCCGCTTTTTATATATGGTGGAGCAGGACTTGGAAAGACTCATCTTATGAATGCTATTGCAAACCATGCTCTGGAATTAAATCCATCATTAAAGATAGTTTATGTTACGAGTGAAAAGTTTACCAATGAGCTTATTCAGGCAATCAGAAACAGAACGACTCAGGATTTCAGAGATAAGTACAGATCCATAGATATGCTTATAATAGATGATATTCAGTTTATCAGCGGAAAAGAAGGTATCCAGGAAGAGTTCTTCCATACCTTTAACACTTTATATGAAGCTAAAAAACAGATTATCCTTTCCAGTGATAAACCTCCGAAGGATATAAAAACACTTGAAGAAAGACTTCGTTCCAGACTTGAATGGGGACTTATAGCAGATATTCAAAGTCCGGATTACGAAACAAGAATGGCTATTCTTACACAAAAAATAGAAGCCAAAAACCTGAATAATATCAGCAATGAAATTCTTAATTTTATTGCATCTAACATTAAAACGAATGTTAGAGAACTTGAAGGTTGCTTAACAAAATTGGAAGCACTATCCAAGTTAAAGAAAAAAGATATAACAATGGATCTTGCGGAAGAAGCAATTCAGGACTTTATAAATGATGACACAGAAAAAATAATCTCTCTTGAATATATAGTGGATATTGTGGCAGATCATTCCGGTCTTATGCCTCAACAGATATATTCAAAGAACAGAAGCGCAAAGATTGCCTATGCCAGACAGATAGTAATGTATCTTTGCAGAAACTACACACAGCTCTCCCTTACAGAAATAGGAGAAAAACTTGGCGGCAGAGACCATGCCACAATAATACATGGTATTAAGATTATTGAGGAAC
>JAILNW010000197.1 GCA_024691145.1 Lachnospiraceae bacterium | reverse complement strand
CCAGACTTAGAGCCTAAAATGCCAAGAATCTTCTTATATTCTTCTGGATAGAAGCTTACTGTAAAGTATTCATTATTATCAATATAGTCATGAGTTAATCTGCTTTGTCTTACATAAGAAGTAATAACAGGCTTTCCCCATAAAGTACCAAGACCGCCCCAGCTAATAGTCATGGTATTAAAGTTATCAATATCTCCTGCAGTAAGCAAAGCCCACTGTTTATCAAATGTTTCAAAAATATTAGTATTAAAATCCATAAAAGTCTCCTTTCTTTGTGGTTTACATCTTAACATGCAAGCATGTAAGCTGTAAGCATATATTCTATATGTGAACCGTAACGTTTTGCACATATACATTATATTTCTTTTTGGGGAAAAATAAAAGTAAAATTTTAAAAAAAGGGGTTGACATGATATTGTTAATATGATATTATCATAATGTAAAGAACAGAAAGGAGCAAAACAATATGGAGGAGAAAGAATTTTTAAAAAACTATAACATGAAGGATTATGAGAGACCATCTGTTACAACAGATGTAGTTGTTTTTAAAGTAAGGTCAACAAAGAGTGATAATTACAGACAGAACAGTGGAAACAATCTTTCAATGTTATTAATAAAGAGAGGCGGTCATCCATACAAAGACTGCTGGGCACTTCCTGGAGGATTTTTTCAGAGTGGTGAAACGGTTGAAGAGTGTGCCAAGCGTGAGATTTTCGAAGAAACCAAGGTACTTCCTGTAGCCATTATGCCAGTTGGAATTTTCAGTACACCTTTAAGGGATCCGAGAGGCTGGATAATATCCTGCGCATATGCCTCCATACTTGCAAGTGATGTTAATCAGGAAGCAGGAGATGATGCTTCTGATGCACAGTGGTTCGATATAACATTTGATGAAGATGATAAAGGAAACTTTATTATGGAACTTGTACATGAAGATGTTACTTTGAAAGCTGTTTTAAGGGAAACAAAAACTGAGTTTGGAAGAACATCTTTTGATATAAAGGAAAGCGGTGGTCTTGCATTTGACCATGCTTCAATTATAGCAACAGCACTTTCGGTACTTAAGTATAATGCCAACGATTATGAAACCATTATGAATTTTCTGCCTGAGAAGTTTACTTTAACCCAGATGCAGAATATTCAGGAAACAATACTTAATATATCGATACTTCCTGCAAATTTTAGAAGAAAAGTTGCAGATTATGTAGTGGAAACAGATGAATTTACGCAGGGTGCAGGACACAGACCTGCCAAGTTATATAAAAGGAAGAAAGGATGATTATTATGAAGAAGATTTTAGTAGTAGTAGATATGCAGAAGGATTTTGTTGATGGAGCTTTAGGAAGCGAAGAGGCAGTTAAGATTGTTGATAATGTTGTAGAGAAGATTAAGGGATTTGAGGGTGAGATTATAGCAACATATGATACACACTTTGATAATTACATGGATACAGCAGAAGGCAAGAAGCTTCCAGTACCTCACTGTATAAAGGGAACAGAAGGATGGGAGTTAGATAAGAAGGTACAGGAAGCTTTAGATGGCAAGGGTTACAGAAGAGTAGAGAAGACTACATTTGGTGCAATTAATCTTCCGGACATTATAAAGGAAGCTGCAGCAGGAGAAGATTTTACTATTGAATTAATAGGATTATGTACCGATATATGTGTTGTCAGCAACACGCTTATACTTAAAGCAGCATTTCCAGAAAAGGAAGTTAGCGTAGATGCAAAGTGCTGCGCAGGTGTTACTGTAGAAAAGCATGAGGCTGCTCTTGAAACTATGAGAAGCTGCCAGATTAATGTTTACTAATTAAGATTTTACCAGAAAGGACAGATATTTATGAAGTTACAACCTATTATTATTTCATTATTAGATACAGATTTATATAAATTTAACATGGACCAGGTTATTTTCCATAAGCATACAGACTTATGCGGACAGTATTTCTTTAAGTGTCGTAACAAGGATGTTATTTTTACTAAGGAAATGGTTCAGGAGATTAACGAGCAGGTGGATCATCTTTGTACTCTTAGATTTACTAAGGAAGAACTTGATTACCTTCGTTCTATAAGATTTATTAAGAATGATTATGTTGAATTCTTAAGATTGTGGCATCCAATCAGAGATTATGTTACGGTAACAGGTCTCGATAATGGTGAACTGGAGATAGTAGTTGACGGACCATTGTTCTCAGCAATGCAGTTTGAGATTTATCTTTTAGAGATTGTAAATGAAGTTTACTTTAGAATGAATTATGATTATGACAAGCTGCTTAAGTCAGCTGAGGAAAGATTAGATGAAAAGATTAATGCCTTTAAGGATGGGGTATATAACTTCTCTTTTGCGGAATTTGGCTGTAGAAGACGTCTTTCAAGGGAGTGGGAGGATGTTGTTGTTAAGAGACTTGCAGCTGAAACTGGTAAATGTGTAGGTACTTCTAATGTTTATCTTGCCATGAAGTATAACCTTACACCTATTGGAACATATGCTCATGAGTATGTTCAGATGTATCAGGGAATTGATAAGATTCCTCTTGCTTACACTAACAAGTATGCCATGAGGGACTGGTTTGAAGAGTATGATGGTGATAATGGTACAGCCCTTACAGACACTATTACAACAGACCTTTTCCTTAAGGATTTTACAAGATCTATGGTTAACAACTATACAGGTGTCAGACATGACAGTGGTGATCCATATGCATGGGGGGAGAAGATTATTGCACACTATAAGAAGTATGGAGTAGATCCTAAGACTAAGCTTCTTTTATTCAGCGACAGTCTTGACTTTGACAGAGCCCAGGCACTTTACAATTACTTCAAGGATAAAACTAAGGTTTCATTTGGTATTGGAACATTCTGTTCAAATGATACATGCGAGAATGCACTTAACATAGTTATAAAGCTTCAGTATGTTAATGGAAGACCAGTAGCAAAGCTGTCTGACACACCATCAAAGGCCATGTGCAAGGACGAAGCATATCTGGATTACCTGAAACGTTCAGTAGAATTCAGATTAGATAGGGAGAAAGAGTAGAATTACATATAGAACGTGAATTTGGCAGGGATAAGAGAAATCTTATCCCTTTTTAAGGTAAAAATTTATTGATATTGATATTTTTGTCTGATAGAATATTATTGTGACAATATATGAGAAAGAGTTAGTATATTATCAGGAGGAAGTTTTATGAAGTTTCAAAAACCAAGAAAGAGGTTCATAGTTGCACTTGTATCAGCAATACTATTGTGTGTAATAGTGTCGAATGACTATAGTAGAAATTTAATAATATGGGGCATTAGCGATGTTTTTAGTGAAATAGCAGAGAGTAAACTATTTGTTAAAATGTCAACAAAATATGTTAAGGTTACTGTGGAAAAAGAAGAATTGCAAAAATGCTATGACGATTATTTGGAAATATTTGATACATTGAATTCAAAAGAAGAGTGGAGCTATGAGGATATGGAGAAGATATATGATAATATGGGTGCATCATATTATAGCCAAGGCTCACCTTATTATTTTAAAGGAATGAAAGGAAAGATTGATTCTGTAGAAAAAATTAAAGAAACAGATCAGTATATATTGATAAAAGTTGTATTTGATATGGAGAATTCTGCACTTACAGCATTGAAGAAAGGAAAAAACGACAAGTATATATGTATTACAAAAATAATGGAGGAATTGGATTCACCGGGTGGTAAAGCTACAGACAGTTATTATTATGGAGTTTATGTTAAAAATCCAGATAAAATTAAATTAAAATATTATGAGGTAAATGACGATGAAGATGGTGTTTATAGAACACATTTAGAATGGCCACCTTATGAAAATTTAGGTTTTGGATATAAAAATGATGAAGTCAGATATTCCAATAATCTAAAAAAAGGCGAAAAGATTATGACAGATCTTAACAATGATGG
>JAILNW010000191.1 GCA_024691145.1 Lachnospiraceae bacterium | reverse complement strand
TTTCCTCCGTAAAACTACAATTAAAATATTTTTATCATCTATTCTCTATTATACATTATATTTTGTTAGTGTGCACCATTTTTTTCCATTTTTATTTAAATTAAGGTATACGCAGCACCTGACCTATATAAATCTTATTTTCATCCTCTATGTTATTCGCCTCTATGATAGTATTAACATTTTCCGCATTTCCATACATTTTTCTGCTTATACTTACCAGAGAATCTCCCTTTGACACCGTATAGCTTCTCTCCTTATCATCAATATCCTCATTAATTACTTTCTCTTCTGTTGTTTCTGCAATTTCTTCCTCATTATTCTCAATTTGATCTTCCAATAAATTCTCATCACTTTCCTCAGTTTTATCAAATGTTATTTCTTTCATATCAAAAAAATCTTCATCTTTAATTTCATCATAGACCATATTATCTTCACCTGACATTGCAGTCTCTACCTTTTCCTTTGGTAAAGACTTATGTTCATTCATAACTTCTACCAATTTATCTATATCAAACATCTTGTTTTTTCCATTGTTATCTTCAGATATATTATTAACTAAATGTAGTGTTTTCCTAAAATCTATATTATTTATCACATTTTTGATATCAATTTTCTTTGTAATTCCAGCTAATGTTAAAGATACAACAAGTATCGTTAGCATATAACTATTTTTTATTAGCTGTTTTTTCTTTACGTTCTTTTTCTTGGTAACTTTTCTATCTTTTCCATAACTTTCCCTATTAGTAGCAGCAACTATCTTTTTTGTAACTTCATCGGAATATCCCTGTTCTATGCTTTTATTTCCTCTTTCTTCAAGCATATAATTCTGCATCTGTTCATTTCTGTCATAATATATAAAAAAGCCATGTTCTCTTTTTAATATTCCATCTGTTCTTCTGTATATATATTCATATTTTTCATTATAATCATACATTAAGAAAATGCTTTTATCATCACAAAAGTTAACTTCACTTATTTTATTAATCCTCTGGTCAATTTCAAAAAACTCCCCGGACATTATACCCCATCCTAATATTTTACCATCATCAAAATACTTTGATATTTTTTCTGTTATCTGCCTTTGTATTTCATTGGAAAAATATCCTTCAAAATGTTCATTTACCTCTATTCTTATTACGCCATATACAAATGTACACTCCAGTCCTTCAATTTCACTTATATCCTGGTTTTTTCCTACAAAAATAAAAATAGTGTTATTTTCACTGTATTCATTAGCAATCTGTCTCATAAATGTTATAACATAATCTTCAATATACAATCTGTCCTTTGTATCAGGATTTCCAATCTGCCTTATATTTTTGGGTAATCTCAAGCTCATATTCATAATACCTCCAAGAAATGTTTATAACAGTAACATTATATCAGTCTTCTTCAGTATAATTTGTCGATATAGGTTTATTTTTATTATTTCTATGCTACATAAAACGACATATTCCTTATCTTAATATGCTTTTAATAGTTTATATAAATTTCGTAAATTATTTTCTGTTTTTTTAAAATGTGTTCACATTTTATACACAATTATATAATATACTAAAGATGTTAAGATTTATATTAACCCTCCACTATCATTAAACCCAAACCCGTAGTAGAGAGAAGAGAAGTCCTTTAGTTCCCGCTTTTTGGACTTCTCTTATTTTTTGTATTATTCTGCACCTGTGAACAGGAACCATTATTTAAGGCAGATACAATCCTGTACCTGCCTTGATTATTTATAATTCAATTCTTCCATCTAATGCTCTTAACAGTGTCACTTCATCAATATACTCAAGATCTCCTCCAACAGGAACACCACTTGCAATTCTTGTAACCTTTATTCCGGTTGGTTTAATAAGTTTGCTTATATACATAGCTGTTGTTTCACCTTCAAGGCTTGAATTTGTTGCTATTATTACTTCTTCAACGTCTTTCTGAAGCCTTGTTATTAATTCTTTAAGTTTTATATCACCAGGTCCTATACCAAGCATAGGGGATATGGCTCCATGAAGCACATGATAAACCCCTTCATACTTCTGGGTCTTTTCATATGCTGCAAGATCTCTTGTATTTTCCACCACCATAATTATGTGATGATTTCTTTTTTCATTTGCACAAATAGGGCAGACTTCTCTGTCTGTAAGTGTATAACAATCTTTGCAGTATTTTACATTGTTCTTCGCATTTATTATTGCATTGGCAAGATTATCTACCTGTTCCTTAGGCATGTTCACAATATGAAATGCCATACGCTGTGCGCTCTTTGTGCCTATTCCAGGCAGTCTTTGAAGTTCTTCTATTAATTTGCTTATATGACTGCTATATAAATCCATATTAGAAAGGTAAGCCTCCGCCAAGTCCACCGAGTCCGCCAAGCCCGCTTGTAATTGAACTCATTGCTTCAGAAGACTCTTCTTCCATTTTTCTTAAAGCTTCATTAGCAGCTGCCATAATAAGATCTTCTAGCATCTCTATATCATCAGGATCTACAACCTCTTTTGATAATTTAACACTTGTAATTTCCTTTTTACCTGATACAGTAACAGTTACAGCACCGCCGCCTGCTGATGCTTCCCATTCTTTCTCTTCTATCTCTTTAGTTTTCTCTTCCATCTGCTTCTGCATTCTCTGAGCCTGTTTCATCAGGTTATTCATGTTTCCTGGCATTCCGCCACCAAAACCGCCTCTTTTTGCCATTTTAAAAATCCTCCTTATATTTACTCTACATAAGTCACTTCTGCATTAATCAGCTTGGATATATCAATCATATCATTCTTATCTCCAGATTTATGACTTAAGTTAGTTTTTACAACTATATTCTTATTAACAGTAGTTATTACAATATCTGCTATTTCCGCAAGATGAGCTTCTTTGCTGACAAATTCATATGCCAGAGCATCGTTAAAATTAAGTATAAGCTCATTATTATTGCCTACTGATGGATAAGCTTTTTTAACAAATTCCCTTATGGTAATGGATACCTTCATAACTATGTCGTTCCACTTTGCTGCAATCTGCTGCATCTCCTGTGGAAGAGCGTCCAATAATTCTTTCTTTTCCTCTGCAGAAAGCTGTTCTTTTTTATCTTCCTCAGAATCTTTTCTAATACTCTCTTCTGTTTCAGCTACAGCTTTACCTGTTGTAATTATTCCATTCTCTATCTTATTCTCAATAATTGCAATCCTGTTATTCAAAGATTCTATATTATCTTCCATCTGAGGCTTGCACATCTTAATAAATGCTGCTTCAAGTACCACTCTTTTTTGTGTTGCATATTTTAACTGATTTGACAGCTCTGAAAAAATTCTTATATATCTCATAAGTGTGTCTACATCCACATTTGCTGCCATATTTCTTAACTCAAGAATCTTCTCCTCTGTCATATCAACAATATCTTTTGTATTCTGGGTACTTTTAATAATCATTATATTACGCATAAACCAGGTAAAATTAATAACAAATTGTGAAAGATCCTTTCCTTCTGCAATTATATCATCTATTACCCCTAGTCCCTTTGATACCTTTCCCTGGGAAATACACTCAAACATTTGCATAAATACTTCATTATCAACTGCTCCAAGTACCTCAAGTACTTTTTCATGAGTAAGTTTCTCTCCCTGATAAAATGCAAGGCACTGGTCAAGGAGACTTAAAGCATCACGCATGGCTCCATCTGCCATTTTTGCAATATACAAAGCAGCTCTTTCTTCTATATCAACATTTTCCTTAACTGCAAGTTCATTAATTCTTTCTACAATTGTTGAAACCTGCATTCTCTTAAATTCATAACGCTGGCATCTTGATAAAATAGTTACAGGAATCTTATGTGGTTCCGTTGTAGCAAGAATAAATATAACATATGCCGGTGGTTCCTCAAGTGTCTTTAACAAGGCATTAAATGCTCCTGTAGATAACATATGAACCTCGTCAATAATATATACTTTGTACTTTCCTTCTGTTGGAGAATACTGCACCTCATCAACAATCTGTCTTATATTATCAACACCATTATTAGAGGCAGCATCAATCTCAATAACATTGAGTGAAGTATGATTATTAATACTCTGACAGATGGCGCACTTATTACATGGGCTTCCATCAACAGGATTCTCACAATTAACAGCCTTAGCCATAATCTTGGCCACTGTTGTCTTACCTGTTCCTCTTGTTCCGGAAAACATATATGCGTGTCCTATTCTGTCTGTCTTTACCTGGTTTTTTAAAGCCTTAATTATATGTTCCTGTCCTTTTACATCTTCAAATTCACCAGGTCTGAACTTTCTATATAAAGCTACATATGACATATATTCTGTCCTTCCTTAAATCTAATATGTCTATTCTGGTATTTCTATAATGCGCTCTGTAGTTGTCTGGAAAATGCTCTGTGAAAGTTCAAGTATCTGCTCATGAGAGTATTCTCCTAATGATTCATAGTACTTTACTCCATGTGCTGCAGAAAGTTCAGGTGTATAATCTTCCAGTTTATATATAGCAGTATTACGTGATGGATACTGCTCATAGTGCATCATAAGAGGAGTTACTGAAGCATAAGTTATCTTTACACTTCCATCCTCTGTCTTATTAAATACCATTTTGGCCATTCCCCCTAATAAACGTGGACCCTCTATCTGTCTTGATACAAAGTTTCCAAGGGAATAGTATACCAATGTCTTATGACCATCTTGTGAAGTAAGCACATCCACAGGCTGAATTACATGAGGATGAGTACCAATAATTACATCAGCACCCTCTTCAACCATGATATTTGTCCACTTTTTCTGGGAATCAGAAACATCATGTGAATACTCTGTTCCCCAATGTGGAAATACCATTACAACATCTGCTTCTTCCTTTGCCTTTTTTATGTCTGTTCTCAAACGGTCCTCTTTAAGTCTGTTAACCATATAAGAATACTTAGAGCTAAGAGACTTATTCATAATTTCAGTATAGTTGAGAATGGCAACCTTAATACCTTCCTGTTCAATAATCTTTATATTATCTTTATCAGATTCTTTCTCATTAATACCAACATAATTTATATTATCAAATCCCCTTAAAAGATTCATTGAAAATAATATTGCATCCGTTCCATTATCTGCTGCATGGTTAGTTGCCATAAGAAATACATTAAATCCTGCTTTTGTCATGGCATCAAGTGCTTCAACAGGTGTTAAGAATTCCGGATATCCCTTAGGTTTCTTTCCTGTAGGGCAAAAAACTGTTTCCTGATTAACAATTGCAAGATCAGCACTTCCTATCTCTTCTGAAATATGGCTATATATATGATCATAATTGTATGTTCCATCATCTGATTTTCCACTTTCTATAATATTATCATGATAAATATTATCTCCAACTGCTATTACAGACAATCCTTCCATATTTGAAAGATTATCTACCGCTGGTTCCTCTGTTACCTCTGCAGTTGGCTTTGGTGTCTGTACAAGCTTCTCAGTTGATGATATTTCCTCTATATCCAGACCATCAAGATTAACACCTCCCACTGGTGTTTTCTTGCAGCCTGTAACATTCAATGCTATAATTGTAATGGCAAATGCCATTGAAGCTTTTTGTAATATATTCCTGAATCCTGTCTTATTCCCCGAGTTGTGTCTTTTCATACCTTTACTTATATAATTCATAAAAATGTTAGCTACCCATAGAAAAACTATGGTGCTTTCTCCTTTCTTATCCATATGTAAATTTCCACTCCGGTTACTGTGCTTCACAAAGATAATTACATTTTTTATTATAAATAATTTTCCAAATAAATACAACTGTTTTTTGCCATATACTTATATTGACATTTTTCTTATTCTGAATTACTATATTAATATTAGTTGCAAAGGAAGGTATGCTATTTTGTTCAGAATCTGGTTTAAAATTTTTAAAGATAATAAAATGTTAAAGGATATTACTTATTGTGATGACAGAACTGATGTAAACAGGACAAAAAAAGTTTATTCTGGCATAGATTACGCCTGCTATGAATTCGATTTATCAAAACCCATATGGCTTGATAACAATATTAAACAGTTTAAAACCTTTGACAAAACAAGATTTTATCAGGACAGTTTTATTGAATCAATTGACTTCGACTATCTTGAAGTCCATGTTATCGAAGAGGACTAAAAAATGGAAGTACAACCCATGCTGTACTTCCATTAAATTTATAAATTACTGAAGTCTCTTTAATAATTCTTCTCTCTGTTTCTCAAAACCTGGTTTTCCAAGTAATGCAAACATATTCTTCTTATAGCTTTCAACGCCTGGCTGGTCAAATGGATTAACACCTAACATGTATCCGCTTACACCACATGCAAACTCGAAGAAATAGAATAATTCACCAAGGCTTAATTCATCCTGCTCTTTAATGTTAACCATAAGGTTAGGAACCTGTCCGTCTGTATGTGCAAGTAAAGTACCCTTCATAGCGCTCTTGTTAATAAAGTCAACTGACTTTCCTGCAAGATAGTTAAGTCCGTCAAGATCAACATCTTCCTCTTCAAGAACAATCTCTTCACTTGACTCTTCAAGGTTAATTACTGTTTCAAACATAGTTCTCTGTCCATCCTGGATGAACTGTCCCATAGAATGAAGATCTGTTGTAAGATCTACCGCTGCAGGGAAAATACCCTTCTGATCTTTTCCTTCACTCTCTCCATATAACTGCTTCCACCATTCTGCAATGTAATGAATAGAAGGCTCATAATTTGCAAGAATTTCTATGCTTTTTCCTTTTCTAAGAAGAATGTTACGAACTGCTGCATATTTAACTGCATCATTGTTCTCAAAATCATTCTCAAGGCACTTCTTACGCATATTTGCCGCACCTTCCATAAGCTTAGTTATATCTGCACCACTAACAGCGATAGGAAGTAAACCAACAGCTGTAAGAACTGAGAATCTTCCTCCTACATCATCAGGTACTACAAAACTTTCATATCCTTCTTCATTTGCAAGATTCTTAAGTGCTCCTCTTGCCTTGTCTGTAGTTGCATATATTCTCTTATTAGCCTCTTCTTTGCCATACTTCTCAATAAGAATCTTCTTAAATACTCTGAATGCAATAGCAGGCTCAGTAGTTGTACCAGATTTACTAATCATATTGATAGAGAAATCTCTGTCTCCAACAACATCAATAAGATGCTTAATGTATCTGCTGCTTATGTTGTTACCAACATAATAAATCTCAGGAGTCTTTCTTATCTCCTTAGATACTGAATTATAGAAACTGTGTCTTAAAAATTCAATTGCAGCTCTTGCTCCAAGATAAGAACCACCGATTCCTATTACCAATAAAACATCTGAATCCTTCTGTATCTTTTCTGCCGCTTTCTTAATTCTGTCAAACTCTTCTTTGTCATAATCAACAGGAAGGTCAATCCATCCTAAGAAATCATTACCTGCTCCTGTTCTGCTAAGAAGTTCCTCTTTTGCATTCTCAGCAATCTTCTTTGCATACTTAATTTCATCTTCCCTTATAAATCCATTAGCCAATGAATAATCAAAAGAAACATTACTTGCCATAAATTAAAACACTCCTTTACAACTGACATTTGTCATGATGCTATTCGTACATCTATGTACATCATTGATATAATTTTATCAAATTGAAGTGTTTTAATCAAGTCTTTTTTCTATTATAGGATTTCGCTTAAAATTTCCTCAATAAGATTATTTTTACAGCTTTCCAGTATTTTCTCTTTATTTTTTCTTTTTTCATCACAATCAATTCTGCTTATTCTTATTATTTTTTCCTTTGGAGTGAGCTTGTCTTCTGTAACCTCATCTTTTTCATTCTTTTCTTCTTTTTCATTTATACTTATAGGTTTTATATTTATGTCATTTTTATTAGAAATAATATACTTTGCTTTTATATTGTTTTCCAAATAATCTGTTGCATATGCCTTAAGCATTTTACCTTCATCCACATTATCCACATTTTTAAATAATAATTCCATGAAACCTGTACACAAAATCGAACAGGTAATTGTTAATAAAAGGTTACTTTTTCCACTATCGTAAAAATACGCTATAGCAACGAACAACATTGATACCATCCACACTATTACCCTTACTTGTCCACATATTTTTTTTAGTGTGAATAATTTTATCCCCAAAAATTCATAGTTATATACACACTTATCCACAAAGCTATCCACATTATAAACATTTTCCATATTTTTACATTTGTCAGAGAAATTTTTCTTCATTTTTTTTAAATAAATGTCATTTGTATTTTCAAGATTCATAATAGCCTTTTTTAAGTTTTTCTTGCCTTTAATGCAAATTGTATTAACAATAGCCCCCAAAACAAAAACCATTGCCAATACAGCCATAACTAC
>JAILNW010000170.1 GCA_024691145.1 Lachnospiraceae bacterium | reverse complement strand
GGGATAGAGATTCCATGTATAGATATAACATGCAATATAGCGGATAAGGATAAGTTTGATGAAAATATTGCATTAATAGAAGAGAATATAGAGACTGCAAGCACACTTAACTGCCCGTTTATAAGACTCAGAGCAGGTGTTTCTTCAACAGATAAAGACATTGATGATAACGTGGTTATTAGTCTTATTGAAAAGTTATATAAGAAAGCAGAGAATAATAACGTATCTATATTAATAGAAACAGTAGGACCATACAGTGATACTAAGAGATTAAGAGATGTACTTAAGACATTTGCAAGAGACAGTGTTGCTGCATTATGGGATTTCCATCATACATACAGATATGGTAATGAGAAGACAGAAGAGTCTGTACAGAACCTTGGTGCATTTATAAAGCATGTTCACCTTAAGGACTCTGAAGTAAATGATGGAAAGATAGAATATTGTTTAACAGGTGAAGGAACTCTTCCAATTGATGAGATGATTAATGGACTTCGTTCAATTAATTACGAGGGATATGTTTCCATGGAATGGATGCCAGGCTGGATGGAAGAAATAAGCGACGCAGGCATTGTATTTCCTCACTTTGTAAACTATATGGGACAGTACAAAACTAAGCTTTATGGCAAAAAACATCATCTTTACAGCAATAAAGCAGGTACTGGAAAGTTTATCTGGGAAAAGGAAAAAATCATTGATAAGACATTTCCTCAGGTTCTTGATAAACTTGTTGAGGAGTTCCCGGATCAGTATGCATTTAAGTATACAACACTTGATTATACTAGAACATATTCAGAGTTCAGAGATGATGTTGATGAATTCGCAAGATCATTAATCGCTATGGGTGTTAAGCAGGGAAGCCATGTTGCAGTATGGGCAACTAATGTACCTCAATGGTATATTGCTTTCTGGGCAACAACTAAGATTGGTGCTGTACTTGTAACTGTTAATACAGCATATAAGATACATGAGTTAGAATATCTTTTAAGACATTCAGATACACAGATACTTGTTATGGTTGACGGATTTAAGGATTGTAACTATGTTTCAATAGTTAATGAACTTTGTCCTGAACTTGCAAATCATGTTGCAGGAAAACCTCTTCACTGCAAGAGACTTCCTTTCTTAAGACATGTAATTAATGTTTCTTCAAAGCAGAAGGGATGTCTTTCATGGGAAGAAGCACTTGAGATGGCAGAGCAGGTGCCAATTGAAGAAGTTTACAGAAGAGCTTCAACTATAGATAAGAATGATGTTTGTAATATGCAGTATACATCTGGAACAACTGGATTCCCTAAGGGTGTTATGCTTACACATTACAATGTTGTTAATAATGGAAAGTGTATTGGAGACAGAATGGACCTTTCAACAGCAGACAGAATGATGATTCAGGTTCCTATGTTCCACTGCTTTGGTATGGTTCTTGCCATGACTGCATCAATGACACATGGTGTTACTATATCACCACTTCCTTATTTCTCAACAAAGCCTGCACTTGCATGTATAAATCAGGAAAGAATAACATGTTTCCATGGTGTTCCTACTATGTTTATTGCAATGCTTGAGCATCCGGATTTTGAAAAGACTGACTTCTCTTATATGAGAACAGGTATTATGGCAGGAAGCCCATGTCCTATAAGCGTTATGCAGGATGTTGTTGATAAGATGAATATGAAGGAAATTACAATTGTTTATGGACAGACAGAAGCATCTCCAGGATGTACAATGAGCAGTACTGATGATCCTATTGAAGTCAGAGTTGGTACTGTTGGCGGACCTCTTCCAGGTGTTGAATGTAAGATTGTTGATCCTGAAACTAATGAAGAAGTTCCAGTTGGTGTTACTGGTGAGTTCGTTGCAAGAGGCTATAATATTATGAAGGGCTATTATAAGATGCCTGAAGCAACAGCAGCTGCAATAGATAAAGATGGATGGCTTCATACAGGTGACCTTGCTGCAAAGACACCAGAGGGTAATTACAGAATTACAGGAAGACTTAAAGACATGGTTATCCGTGGTGGTGAGAACATTTACCCTAAGGAAATCGAAGAGTTCATCTATACTCACGAGAAGGTTAAGGATGTTCAGGTAATTGGTGTTCCTGATGAACAGCTTGGTGAGGAACTTATGGCATGTATCATTCTTAAAGAAGGAGAAAGCATGACTGAGGATGAGATGAAGGCATATGTAAAAGCTAATATGGCTAAACATAAGATTCCAAGATATATTGATTTTGTTGATTCTTTCCCAATGAATGCAGCTGGAAAGATATTAAAATACAAGATGCGTGAAGATGCAATTGAGAAACTTAATCTTAAGAAGGCAGATTCTATAGAAACAGCGTAGTGTTAAGAGAATAAAGAGGTAAAAAATGTTAGTAAATATAATTGTATCGGTTATTGTAATTGTAACATTGATGGTTTTATTTATAAGATTTTTAGCTATATCAGGCATTAATTTCCCCACAACAAAATTGTGGGGAGATTTTAACAAAGGAATATTTAATAAAAAGGTAAGTGCAGACAGAAAGTCTTATGATGCTTCAAGAAATGAATGCATTAAGGTGGCTTTTCTTGCACTTTTATTCAGAATTGTTGTATATATAATTAGTGCATTAATTATGCGTGTTTATATGAGCAATGATGATTCTTTGAATTTTGCAACATTTATTGGAGAATGGAAAAAATGGGATGCAAACAATTATATAAGAATTGCAACATTAGGATATAAAGGATATCAGGAGAATGGTATGTATACAACACTTGTTTTCTTCCCTTTATATGCCTGGATAATGAGAGGATTTAATCTTTTGTTTAATAACATAGAATTAGCTGCTCTTGTGGTATCTACTTTATGTTATTGTATTGGATGCGGATTTTTATATAAGGTTCTGACTTCTGAGTACGGTTTGGATGTGGCAAAAAAGACAATTATGTATCTGTCACTATTTCCATTTTCTTTTTTCTTAGGTTCCATGATGCCTGAAGCTGCATTTTTTATGATATTAGCTATGGAGATGTATTTTATAAAAGAGCATAAGTGGGTTGCAACGGGAATTGTAGGAATTTTAGCTGCATTAACAAGAATGCAGGGAATACTTGTAATTGTACTTGCACTTGTTGAGTGGTTTAGTTACAGAAAGCCATTTCAGAACAGAAAGGGTATAGTAAAGAATATTTTCACAGAGATTCTTCCTATATTCTGCACTGGAATTGGTTCACTTATATATCTTCTGATTAATTACAAAGTTACAGGTGATCCATTTAAGTTCCTTGAGTACCAGAAGGCAATCTGGAACCAGGAAGCACAGTGGTTCGGAAAGACAGTATCACAGCTTTATGATAAAACATTCAGTGCAGATAATATTGGATTTACAAGAGTAACTATATGGGCACCTGAGTTTTTTATATTTATTATATTCCTGGCACTTATTGTTTATGGTGTGGGAAAGGTTCATGATAAATATATGATATTTATGTTAGCATATCTGATTATGAATTATCTTCCAGCATGGCTCCTAAGTGCGGGAAGGTATATGACTGTAGCCATACCTGCATTTATAGTAATGGCTGTATTTTCTGAAAAATATAAAAAAGCCCATGAATGGATTATTGTATGTAATACATTATTGTTCTGTATGTATCTGTATGGATTCCTGACATGGAAACAGATTATGTAATAACAGGTAAAAAAATATATAAAAATACAAAATATAAGAGGCTATCAATGATAGCCTCTTAGTCCCCTTAGAATTTCTTTTTAATACTTGTCCCTCGTTTTAATAACTCCTAATTATTTGCCGAATATAAAATATCCGTATCCTCTCATATAACTTCCCGAATAAATAACTACCCTTTTAATTATCCGTACCTCTTTTATAACTCCTGAAATTATTAAACTTCCCTCTTGAATAAGCTACCCCTAACTCATTCATAATCAATTTTTAAAAGAATAACCAACTACCCCTAGTTTGTACTCTTAAAAATCATCAGCTACAAGATTGATATCTGTAACTTATGTATA
>JAILNW010000156.1 GCA_024691145.1 Lachnospiraceae bacterium | reverse complement strand
TACTCTTTTAAGCAGTTTGTCATTATCAGTCTTAATCTTTCCAGCATAATAAATCATATCTTTTGTTATAATAGTCTTATTTATTATCTCCAAAACCAAATCCTCCGGCAATTTTTGACATCTCTATTTAATATGATACTACATTTTTACATATATTTCAAACAAAAAAGAAAGAGACTTAAAAAGCCTCTTTCTCTCGAATAATATATGAATCTCGAATGAACTATTAACTATTTTTTTCAACAATCTCATTGAATTGTTCTGTAATATCATTTGCTACTGAGTAATGATTTTCATCAACAACCATATCCTGTGATAAAATTCCTACTGCAATAGTTTTATCTTCAAGTACTATGTTGAACATCTTGTAACCAAACTTCATGTCTTCAACACTTACATCCTCTTTTACCGCATCAACTCCTCTTAATAACTCAATAACCTTATTTACATCTTCCTTATTGTCAATTGTTAAAACGCTGTCGCCATTAACAACCTCAATTCGAAGAGCATTATCAAACTCCTCTGTAAATATTACCTCACCTTCCTTATTTTCAGTAGATACATCTACAGTGCTTTGACCACCGGCTTCATTATTATTAACATCAGTCTCTGTTTTACTGCTTTTTCCGCATCCAACTGCCACCAATGCCAATCCCATTATTGCTGCTATTAGTAAGCTTTTCCTCATGGTTACCTCCGTTTCCTCTGTTGTCAGGTCTTAGTTTGGATATACTGTTCCGTACCAAGTGAACTTGTATCCACCATAAGTGAATGATGTTCCAGATGACTGATATGTACAAGTCTGCATCTGATGATTTCCTGAGTTCCAGATAGTTACTGTCTGATTATTAGTTGCGTTTGAGTATCCAACTATTGTTACTGCATGTCCACCAGCTGAAGCGTATGCACACATAGCAATTGGTTTCTTAGCATCTATCATGCTTATAACATTGTTTAATGAAATCTGCTGCTGTACAGCTGTGTAAGAGAATCCATAATGTCCAATTGCATTCTTAATATCATTCAATGTACCACCCTGATCGTATCCAATTCCCATATAATCAGCTACATCATATGCTTCAAGCTGTTTCTTACCTGAACGGTAGTTAACGATTGTTGCTGTAGTTGCTGCCCAGCATAATCCTCTTTCAGTTCCCTTCTTATCCTGCTGTAATACTGCACATCCAGAAGTATTAAGTGTCTTAGCAGTTGCTGTATCTACTGAGAATGGCTTATTTGAATATGCTCCGATACCACCATTATTTGATGGAGCCTGTGTTGCAGGTGCCTTTGTTGCTGGTGCCTTTGTTGCTGGTGCTTTTGTTACAGGAACTGTTGTAACTTTTGGTAAAATATCATCTGGTTCAGCTGTTGGAGTTGCTGGCTTAGGAGTAACAGTTGGATTAACTGGCTGCCATCTTCTCCACCATCTTGAGAACCAATTTCCGAAATATCTCTGATAATCAGTGTAGAACTGCTGGTTGTACTGAGCCATTGTATTCTGTATTTCTTTTGCTTCAACAAATTCATCTGTTACAGTTGTTTCTTCAACCTTGCTTTCTGTATTTTGTTCTACAGTCTCAACGATTTCCTCGTAAGTTGTATCTGAATCAAAGTCAACATCAGCTGTTTCATCATACTCATAGTTTGTCTTTTCCATAAGAATTTTATCATTCTCACTCTTTGCAACTATGTTACCGTCCTCAACATATAACATGAATGTTTCATCTTTTCTTTCCTGAAGTTCGTTAAGTTCCTCAGCATAGTTCTTACCAAGTGTTGCGTTCCATTCTCCGTCCTCTTCAAATACGTTAAGAATCATCTTAATGTCGCTGCCTTCCATAACTGGGAAACTGTATACCATTTCCTCTGCCTGAGACATTACTGTGTAAGGCTGTCCTAATGTAATCTTGCTGTAATCTTCAATAGCTACATCAAAACCATCCTCATTACCATAAACGTCTGCAAGAAGAACACCAGTTATATCATTAGCGTAATTCTTAGCTTCTTCAGGAACCTCAACAGATGCCAATGTAAGATTTGCATCGTTGCCATCGAACTTTCCTATTAATTTTCCATCATATCCTGCGAATGATGTAATGCCTGTCGCTGTACCTAAAACTATGGCACAAGTCAACATACCGATACTTGCTACTTTTAAACCTTTCTTATTCATATAAACTACCTCCTAAAAAATAATGTTTTTATTACTAAACCTTTGTATTACCAAATGCCGTTAATGATATTGTTTGTATTATACAGATGACTTAATTATGTTTTAATTGTTAACAGTGTGTTAAATCTCCTATTAAACATTTCAACATATGGCCACTAAATCATATCCAATTCCCCTTTAAGCAACCACTGTCTGTTTTCAAACTCATTAACTGCTTTATTAACTATCTTTAGTATATATTAATTTAAAGCCTCCGTCAATTACGTTCATAACATTAAAATGCAGTTTGTAACATTCTTTTAACCTTTCATATGATTTCGAGTTTATTCTTAAATTGGTTCATTTTATTATTTTGCAAAACCATGACAAACCCACACATTGCCTTGATTTGTTACTGTTAATAAAAGGGAATAATTGCATATTTTTTCTTGTAGAACTTCTATGATTATGCTATAATGTATAATACATTAATTACTGTTCACGTCCAGAATAATATGATTAAAGCGTACATGCCTGCATGTTAAGCTTTAAGACATATAGAGGAAAGTTGACGTGAACAGTAACAATATTTCTACGAAAGGAGCGCTAATTTAATGATTAGTCTTATAGATTTGCCAAAGCCAGAGACACCAGAGCCTGCACCAGAACCAGTAAGTCCTTATGCAGAATCTGAAAAAAAGATTGAATCAAGTCTTAAGGAGCTTATAAATGATATTCGTACAGAACAGGCTATAGAATTTCATAAAAATCTGTATGCTGCCATGAATATATGGTATACTCTATCAATGGCTCATCCAGATGAGAACCAGAAGAATACATACATGCTTATGAGCAAGTCAATCGCTTTATTAATTGATAAGCAGTATCTTAATGAAGATGAACTTAATCGCTGTATGTACTGTATTAATTACGAAGCCCCAAATGATGCTAATGAAGAAAAGCAGGAATAATGACATCTCTGTATTATTCCTGCTTTCTTTTATTATATCTGGAGTTAAATATTTTTTCTCTTTATAATTACCATACCAGCTGCTGCTGAGAGTCCTATAAACATAAGCAGCCATACTGGTGTAAGGTCAGCCGTATCAGGCTGTTTTGTATCTGAATTATCATCATTATTCTTCTTAGCAGTTTTATTATTATCTGCTTTGTTCTTTGTATCCTTTGATACCTTATAAGTTTTACTATCTGTTTTCTTATCTTCCTTGCTGTTATCACTGTTTGGTATTGGATTATCCTCTATAACAACTATATTATTCTTTTCAGGTGTTACAATATTATCACCAATAAAGAGATTGGTAACTTCATATGCCATAAGTTCCGGATTATACTTAATCTCTGATGCTGAATACTTATCTGTCTTCTTCTCTTTTATAGTATACTTGTGAGTTTCCCATATACCATTATTATAATCTCCATTAGGAAGACTGCTTATACTGAAAACCCATCCGTTATCAGAAGTAAGTTCTACTGTTTTAAAAACGTCTCCGTCCTGATATATGTCAAACTTAACACTGTCAGGTCTCTTTCCGCTATTCTCTTCATCATCCCAGTGCTTTACAATATTAATAAACGTATTATTAATAATTCTCTGAATATCTTTAGATGTTATAATAGCATCATAACCATACTCACTGCCTTCTCCTTTGCAAGGATTAGTGCTCTTTGCAGTGTCAAATGATTCAGAAAAAGCAACCTTCGAAGTCTTATTGCCAAATTTATATGAAAATGTTCCAGAAACTTCAATAATGGAATTCTCTCCAAAACCTATAGAGTCATTACCATCATGTCCAAGAACGCTATGATATTCAAAAATTCCCTTATCAGCACTCTCGTCATCGTAGGCTTTATTCATATCTACTGTCTTATCATCAAGCTTAACAGTAATATCATTAACCTTTCCAATTACAGTTTCTTTATTAAGTTTAGAATCTTCATACTCGCCAAAATCAAATACTGTTTCAATCTTAACGTCTATGTGATTATATAAATCTTTATTGTCTGCATATGCCATAGATGAAGTAAAACACGTTAAAGCCATAGCAATAGCACCTACAGTACCTGCCCTTATAATCTTTTTCATATCAAGTTCATCCCCT
Source organism: Lachnospiraceae bacterium (assembly GCA_024691145.1). Lineage (GTDB taxonomy): Bacteria > Bacillota > Clostridia > Lachnospirales > Lachnospiraceae > JAILNW01. Next base: position 131 of record JAILNW010000156.1, on the reverse strand, counting down.
TAATAATCCAATACTAATCCTTATGATTATATTGTAATATTATTTAACCTTTTCGTCAATATATATTAACAATATTTTAATATATATTTTGTCTACCAACAAGATTGTATTATACAATATCTTTTAAAATA
>JAILNW010000141.1 GCA_024691145.1 Lachnospiraceae bacterium | reverse complement strand
CTCATAAGTTCAAAATCATTAAAAATAGTCCCTATCTGATCATCTTTCTCTACTTCTATCTCAAAATCAAGATCACCAAAACTAATACGTCGTGTTGCTTTACTTAATTTATTAATCGGTTCAAGAACACTTTTATATAACCAGCATACAAGAACAATTGCTGTAATTGTTATAATAAGAAAACAAATAACTATTATTTCTACAGCAAATAATTTTAATTGTGGTACAAGTTCATTAATATTAATTACTATAAAGGCGCTTCCTTTTCCCATATCTGAATAAAGAAAATTTAACTGCCTCACAAGACAAGGAAAACTTCCTCCTAAATATACTATAGAACTTTCCCCACCTACATTATTAATAAATGCTGGTAAATCCACATCTATTTTTTCAAACTTTTCTTCATCACCGATATATACGTATTCATCATTTTTTCTTACAACAAGATATGAATATGTTGAATTCATATTACTGTTAATTTCATCTAATGTTTCTTGTTTTTCCAATTTATATGGTTCATTCTTTATATATTCATGTATCTCCTTGTAAGAACTGCTTGTAAGCCAGTCAAGTATCTTTACAGGATTTGCGAGTATCTGAAATATTCCGCTTTCTTCTCCATATTCCGACTGTGTTTTTACACTTTGATAATTACCAATAAGGTAAACGCTGACACCAGCCATTATTAATGGTAATAAAAAAAGTATTAATGCAACTGTAATAAGCTTTTTCTTAAATTCCACAAAATAACCTCATTTCACAAAACACAAGGGACAAACCATTGATTTGTCCCTCTTAAATATACATTACTATAAGTACTTTTTAAGTTCTTCCGCCTTATCAGTCTTTTCCCAAGGTAAATCAACATCAACACGTCCAAAGTGTCCGTAAGCTGCTGTCTGTTTGTAAATAGGTCTTCTAAGATCAAGCATCTTTATAATACCAGCTGGTCTTAAATCAAAGTTCTCACGAACAATCTCAACAAGTTTCTCATCAGATACTTTTCCTGTTCCAAATGTATCAATCATAACTGATGTTGGCTGTGCAACACCAATTGCATATGCAAGCTGAATCTCACATCTGTCTGCAAGACCTGCAGCAACTATATTCTTAGCTACATATCTTGCTGCATAAGCTGCTGAACGGTCAACCTTTGTACAATCCTTTCCAGAGAATGCACCGCCACCATGACGTGCGAATCCACCGTAAGTATCAACGATAATCTTTCTTCCTGTAAGTCCGCTGTCTCCATTAGGTCCTCCAATTACAAAACGTCCTGTTGGATTAATGAAATACTTAGTATTTTCATCAACAAGCTCTTTAGGTAAAATCTCATTAAAAACATACTTCTTAATATCTTCATGTAACTGTTCCTGAGTTACATCTTCATCATGCTGAGTAGATAAAACAACTGCATTAAGGTGCTGTGGCTTTCCATTCTCATCATACTCTACAGTAACCTGAGTTTTTCCGTCTGGTCTTAAATACTTAAGAGTTCCATCTTTTCTTACCTTTGTTAACTGAATTGCAAGTTTATGGGCAAGTGCAATAGGATAAGGCAAGTATTCTTCTGTCTCGTTAGTAGCATAACCAAACATCATGCCCTGATCTCCTGCACCAATTGCCTCAATATCATCATCATTCATCTGATTTTCTTTCGCTTCTAATGCTTTATTAACACCCATTGCTATATCTGATGACTGCTCATCAAGCGCTACTATAACACCGCAAGTATTTGCATCAAATCCATACTCTGAACGGTCATATCCTATTTCCCTGATTGTATCTCTTACAATTTTCTGAATATCAACATATCCATTAGTAGTTATCTCACCCATAACTAATACAAGTCCTGTTGTGATCGCTGTTTCACATGCAACACGGCTCATAGGATCTTGCTCTAAAAGTGCATCTAATACTGCATCTGATATCTGGTCACATATTTTATCAGGATGCCCCTCAGTTACTGATTCTGATGTAAACAACAATTTTTCCATATATAAACCTCCATAAAAATAGACCCATTATAAGGGCCTTTAATCACAAATATCAAAAAGCCTCTTATTGTTCGATTTCTCGCTCAACTTGGCACCTTCCACATATTTCCTGGGGGTTGCCGGACTTCATCGAGTCTTTACTCTCCGTCACTCTTAATAAGAGAATTATGATTATACTATATTACTAAATAGACAATTTGTCAACTATTTTTTTAAAAAGGAACCTTACACTCAGTGCAAGGTTCCTTTATTCTGTTACTATATATTATTCATATTCTGTTGTGAAATCGCTTTGATTCTGTATAACTCTTACAGTAACATATGCAACATTCTGATTGTTCTTAAGCTTTATAGAACGGTCTGTATCAATATCTCCTGAATTAGCCCAATTACCCTTCTTAATCTTAAATCCTACTTCATCCATATTAGTGGTAACTGTAAACTGTGTTCTGGCATATCCATCTGCAACGTCAAAATCATGCTGACCATCACTTCCTGGAACCCATGCCCATACACTCATATCATCGTAGTCACCATTCGGTCTTTCATATATAAACTCAACAGTAATATCACACATTCTGCCTAATACCAATGGTACTGAATCAAGTGGTGTATAATCCTTTGTCTTAGTATTAAGCATATTAACCTTCTCCAATGTGCTAATCTTTGCAAGTGGTGAAAGATCAACTTCTGACATATCAGTACCACTAAAATCAATTTCCTTAAGGCACTTCATACCAGCAAGTCCAGAAAGATCTTTTATAGGATTTTTTCTAAGTGTAAGTCTCTGTAATCTCTGAAAATGTACAAAATCTTCAGTGCTCTCAAGACCAACATCTATAAGCTTAATCTCTGTAACATTTTCGAGATCTCGTGTAGAAATCTTGGCATCTGTAATACCTGTAAGTTTTCTTGCATGCTCCTCTAATACTGAACTCTTCCATTCAATGTCATATACTTCAATTGGTGCAGGAGTTGATACTGCTGTAGGCTTATCTGTTTGTAACGCTGACTGTGTATTCTGTACCTTATTATCATTGGCCCTTGCATTATCATTATTACCATTTCTCATTATTACAAACACCATTGTAAATGAAATAAGAGCAAGACATGCAACTATTGTTATAATTGTTCCTGTTGAAATCTTCTTGCCTCCCTGGCTTACACTGACTCCATTAGGATTAACTCTTGCAATTGGCATTGCACTTCTTCTATTTCTGTCTGCAGGATTCATACCCATAGGATCATTACCAGGTCTCATAACAACCTGCTGCTGATTAGCATTAGGTCCACCAGCACCCGGGAATGGTCTCTGTCCCTGTGGTGGTACACCTGGTCTTACAGGCGCCCCCTGTGGCTGAGGTCTCTGCATCTGTGGTGCTCCCTGTGGAACACCCTGTGGTCTATTATTCATAGCTGGTCCCTGATTATTGTTTACAGGATTAGCCATCTGTGGTTCATTCTTAGGCTGCTGATTTCTCTGGTTAATATTAACCTGAGTTGTATTCATCCTAGGCTGTGCATTAACTGGTCCCTGACCCATTCTTGGCTGACCATTAACTGGTCCTGCTGGTCTTCCCTGAGGGCCATTATTAGGATTCATGCGTGGCTGACCACCCATCTGATTTGGGTTCATTCTTGGCTGACCCATACCCATTCTTTGTCCATTCATATCATTATTATTCATATCACTCTGCCCGTCCTTTAACTGATTATACCTTCCATCGCTATTTGCGAAAGAGCCACTTTGATTTACTTGTTTCTTTTTCATCTTAGGTTCTCTCTTATAATTTTCACCTTCGACATCAAATCTGTCTGACTCAGCACCAAATACGCTCATATACAAATCTCTGATTGTTCTGAAACGATATTCCAGATTAGGTGCCAGTCCTCTCATCAGTACTTCTTCAATTTCAGGAGAGATTGCAATCCCAAGCCTTGTAGGTCTCATAAGATTGTTATTGCTTGTTCCCCTCATCTCCTCACTACTTTGTGCCGGATACTGTCCTGTTATAAGTCCATACATCATCCTGCAAATATCATAGACGTCCTTTTCTTTTCCAACACCTCCACGTGTGAAAGTCGCCGCTGGCGATAATCCCATAAGCTTCACTTTTCCCTCATTAGTTAAAATAATATTATATGGCACTATCTCATTATGTACGAAATCCTGTTCATGTAAGTAATTAACGGCTTTCATAACTGGTTTCATAATTTGTAAAACATCTTCTGCTGGTACTCTGTTGCCAAAACTTCTGCTGTATTCCTCTGCAGTCATACCATCAGGATATTCACTAACCATGTACGCTGTATGATTCTCAATAAAAAAGTCCAAAACCTTCGCAATAGTCCCATCATCTAGCTTTGACATCTTCTCCGCCATGTAGAGATATTGATTAACTCTCTCTTCAAAAGCTAATATCTTATTCTCAATCATGACCACTACTTCATCTGACTTTTCTCTTGCTACGAGTACTTTCGGATAGTACTCCTTTATAAGAACTTTCTCATTATTACTCAAATCCCAGCCTATATAACTTATCTCATGATCGTTTTCAAATAATGAAACTCCGACCAAATACCTGCTGGCGAGAATAAAATCCAACCTTAAATGCTCTCTTGGCGTACTATACCATTCTTTATCAAATCCGCATACTGGGCATACACTATCAGCACTATCCCTCGAAGTCATGCAACACCTACACAACTTGTTAATACTAATGCCTTTCCCCATATGTGACCTCCCTTATGTAGTACAAGGAAATTATATTATTAATATTCCCTCATG
>JAILNW010000138.1 GCA_024691145.1 Lachnospiraceae bacterium | reverse complement strand
TGTCGTCTTTCAACAGGGTCATTTCCCCACCATCTGCCAAGAGAATTAAACTCTACAGGACATGTTCCAGAAAGAAGCTGTTTCCAAAGATACTGTTTGCATATTTCCTCAAAAACCTTCCCCATATAATCAGATATATTAGGTTCAATACGTTTATAAACCAAATCCACAGCTCCTCTTGCAATAACAGACGTATTGTCAAATACAAAACGATACCAGAAACGAAACATATTGTCCTCTATCAAATATATGGATTTTTTTGAATCTTTTTCTCCATATGGTGTTTCTTTCTTTAAAATGCCGAGGCTAATAAGATTTTTAATGTAACTGGTACATAGATTTGTATTCTCTCCAACTTTACTTGATATTTCGGCCATTCTGGATGCCCCCGTTGCAATAGCAGTAATAATTGCTGAATAAATTGCAGGTTCCCGTACTTCCTGTTTTAAAAGGTTAATTGGTTCCTCATAAAGAAAAGACATTGGATTAAGATATATTCTTTTAATATTTTCTTCAACGCTTAGCTTATCATCAATCTGTAATATATATTGCGGTGTACCACCTATAATACCATAAATAATTGCTTTATCTACATTGGAGAAATTTTTAAAGCAATTACAGGTTTCTTCAAAACTGAATGGCAGCATCTTAATTTGAGCCGTTCTTCTTCCATATAGAGGTGCCTTATATGCAAGCACATTGTCAACCATATATGACATAGAAGAACCACATAATATAAGCATCAATTTTGATGTATCTTTATATTTATCAATTAAAAGCTGTAAAGTTGATGCCAGACTTCTTTGGGAACGTGCAACATAAGGATATTCATCAATTGCAAGTATAATTCTTTCCTTTTGGGACAACCTGAAAACATATTCAAGTGCTGACTGAAATGAAGCAAAAAAAGATTCCTTTTCCATACCACTTTCAAACTCCATAATGCTTCTTGAAAAGTTCTCAAGATTCTGCTTTGAGTTGCTTTCGACTCCCATAAAATAAATAGCTTTTTTATCTTCAATAAATTTATTAATTAATGCAGTTTTACCAACACGTCGTCTTCCGTAAATAACAACAAATTCAAATCTATCTGATTTATACATACTTTCAAGAGTATTGATTTCTCGTTCTCTGCCTATAAACATCTGCAATTCCTCCCTTCGTTTTATTTAATTATAACACCAAAAAAATATTTAGTCAAGTATACTTGACTCAAATATACTTGACTAAATTTAATTATTTTAAGATGTGTGAAATTCTATATTATTTCTCGTATATTGCACTCATCTTTGCTTCTATAACCGGTTCAGTGTCATAAGTAAGTTCTGTTCCTGAATTATTAATAAGCTGTATGCTTGTACATGGTGTATTCACTGTAATAAGTGCAAATCCAACAAGGCACCCTCTTGTCAGCATTGTACCTGTTTTTGAAACAACAACACCATTTTGCATAATGGCCATATTAACAGCTGTTTCAGCCTCCTGATTAACATTAACCATATAATTAATAAAGTAATCACCTGGCTTTGTAAATGTAAATGTTCCAAGAGTCGGATCATATAAAATATTTCCACATGTATTGTTTACTGTATTAAATACTACACTTTCTCCATTGCCTAAAGTTGCACCTCCTGTTAAACTTACTTCTATACCTGTAACAGTATGTCTGTTACAACAGCTCTGAGCAAGAATCTCTCTATCATTCATAATGAAAACCCCTTTTCAAATATAATATCAAAAGGCTAATTAACCTTCACAATATATCATATGCAAAAAGGGGACAAAAAGTAACTTAAATACTACTATTCATTTTTTCTCTTCTTTCTCTGTCAACTTCAATCCATTCATCTAAAGTAAGTGGCTGATAATCACTAAACATGCAAAAGCAATTAATCATATTACAAGGTATATTATCTTCCTCACCAGTATGAAGCATTAGTTTTTTAGAATTTCTGACCATATTAATGTAGTTGTTAATAAGCACTTCATCGTATGTATTATGCACATGTCCATAAAGCATGTATGTCTTTGGATTATTATCTCCATCAAAACGATACTGGCCATTATAACACATAATAGGATAATGACTTAGTATTATCTTTCTCTTATTATCATGTATTTCTTCATAATCCTTTACCCATATAAAACGGCTTGTATCAAATCTTCTAAAATCAAGATATTTCTCATGATTTCCCTTTATAAGATACAGTCTTCCCTTAAGCCTGTCTAATACCTCCTGAGTCTTAACAGCATCTCCAAAGGAAAAATCGCCAAGTATATATACCTCATCCTTATTAGTAACTTTTTTGTTCCATCTTTCAATAATATATTCATTCATTTGAAATTCATCTTCAAATCCCCTCATATCCATCTTGGTATTAAGATTTCTATGGAAAAAATGAAGATCCGATATAAATAATTTCACAAACAATCACTCCTCTACTTAAATTTACACATAGTTTCATTATACATGAATGATTTATATAATGGTAGCAAAATTTTAAACTTTTTCTCTATTGACATTTATATCTTTCTCTAGTAAAATTTATCTTAGTTTTAAGAAGGGAGAGATTTATATGCATTATAATAATATGAAATTCATCAAAAAATTTGCTGCATGTATTATAACAATTATAATGCTTTTTTCTGTTATATTCTCTTCTTTTTATATTTCACTTGAGATGCATCATGATTGTTGCGGAGATGGCTGTCCTATCTGTTCATTTATACAGGAGTGCGAGCATACTCTCAACCTTATTGGCGATGGACTAATAATTCTTTTTGCTACGATTATTCCGCTGGCAGTTTTATACAGAATTATGCCATTCTTCTCATTTGAATTATCTGATATAACTCCAGTTTCTAACAAAGTACGACTGAATAATTGAATGCTCCTTATTTAGGGGTATGCTATACTCTTTTTTAGGGGAAAGTGTGCCTTTTTTTACTTTTTAATGTAATTATCAAACAACAAATGGAGGATTTAATTTATGAAAAAGAATATAATTTTATTACTGACAGCTATGCTTATTAGTAGCTGTATTTCAGCCTGCAGCTTAAAGGAGACTAATCCAGAAAAAATTGAAATAGTTACAACTATATCACCAGAATATGACTGGGTTAAAAATATTTTAGGTGACAATCCTGCTAATGCAGATGTTTCTTTGCTTCTTAATAATGGTGTGGATTTACACAGTTATCAGCCCACAGCTTCTGATATTATGAAGATTTCAACATGTGACCTCTTCATATATGTTGGAGGAGAATCTGATGAGTGGGTTAGTGATGCTTTAAAAGAAGCTGTTAACAAAGATATGATTGTAATTAATCTTTTAGATTCATTAGGAGATGCCGTAAAAGAAGAAGAAATTGTTGAAGGTATGCAGGCTGAAGAAGAAGGCGAAGAAGATACTGAAGAAGAGCCAGAGTATGATGAACATGTATGGCTTTCATTAAATAATGCCTCATGCCTTGTAAATACAATTTCATTAGCAATACAACAGATAGATTCTGAAAATGCAGATATTTACAAGAATAATACTGCATCTTATGTAGAAAAACTCAAAGAACTTGATTCAAAATATCAAACTGTAGTTTCAAATGCAGTTAATAAAACACTTTTGTTTGGAGACCGTTTTCCATTTAGATATCTGGTAAATGATTATGGTTTATCATATTATGCTGCTTTTGTAGGCTGTTCTGCTGAAACTGAGGCAAGCTTTGAAACTATTACTTTTCTTTCTAAGAAAGTAGATGAACTTAATCTTCATGCAGTACTTACAATCGAAGGTAATAATCATAAAATTGCAAATACAATAGTTGAAAATACATCATCTAAGGATGCAAAAATCCTTACTATGGACTCCATGCAGTCTGTTACTTCTAAGGATTTAGAAAATGGAACAGCATATCTTTCTGTAATGGAAAAAAATCTTTTCGTTTTAGAAGAAGCATTAAGATAGGAGGATTTACAATGGCTTTACTCACCATTAAGAATTTGTCCCTAGGCTATAATTCAAAAAAACTAATTGAAAACCTTAACTTTACAGTTGGCAAAGGTGATTATCTCTGTATTGTAGGCGAAAATGGCTCAGGGAAAACAACACTTATAAAAACACTGCTTAACCTTAATACACCAGTCAGCGGACAAATTCTGACTGGTGAGGGTCTTAAGAGAAATGAAATTGGCTATCTTCCTCAGCAAACAGATATACAAAGGGACTTTCCTGCCACAGTATATGAAATCGTACTTTCCGGATGTCAGGGAAGATGCGGTTTTAGACCTTTTTACAATAAAGAAGATAAACATCTTGCAGCTAAAAACCTTGAACTTCTTGGAATTTCAGATTTATCAAACTGCTGCTACAGAGAATTATCCGGAGGGCAACAGCAACGTGTTCTCCTTGCTAGAGCTTTATGTGCCACAAAAAAACTTTTAATACTTGATGAACCTGTGGCAGGACTTGATCCAAAAGCCACAGAAGAAATGTATAATATCGTTTCAAAACTTAATAAGAATAAAATTGCTATAATCATGATAAGCCATGATATTGATAATGCCATATCCTATGCCTCCCACATACTGCATATTGGTAATAAGGTATTCTTTGGTTCAAAAGATAAATATATCAAGAGTAACACAGGTAAATTATTTCTTATGAAACAAAGGGGGGCATAATATTATGACTGGAAAACTTATATTATATCTTCAGTATCCTTTTGTCAGATATGCATTAATTGTTGGAATTCTTATTGCATTATGCTCTTCATTGTTAGGCGTTACACTTGTATTAAAGCGTTTTTCATTTATAGGCGATGGCTTGTCACATGTGGCATTTGGTGCAATTGCAATATCAACAGTTTTTAACCTTTCTGACAACATGATTATTGTGCTTCCTGTAACTATTATAAGTGCAATTCTTTTACTTAGAACAGGTAAAAATGCAAAGATTAAAGGAGACGCCACCATAGCCATGATATCAGTGGCCTCCCTTGCTTTCGGATACCTTATTATGAATGTTTTTTCAACATCTTCAAACCTTACTGGAGATGTGTGCAGTACTTTATTTGGCTCAACTTCCATACTTACTTTAACCATAACAGAAGTATGGCTTTGTATTATTCTTTCTGTTACAGTAATAATAACATTTGTTCTTTTATACAATAAAATATTCGCTGTAACATTTGATGAAAACTTTGCAAAATCAACAGGTTCAAATACTGATTTATATAATCTTATTATTGCTGTAATTATTGCCATAATAATCGTTCTGGCAATGAACCTTGTTGGTTCACTATTAATATCAGCATTAATAATATTTCCTGCATTATCATCTATGCGTTTATTTAGAAGTTTTAAGATGGTAACCATATGCTCTGCTACTTTATCAGTAATATGTGCATTTACAGGAATAATTATATCTATCCTTGCAGGAACGCCTGTTGGCTCAACAATTGTAGCAATTAATGCAGCTGTTTTTATTATATGTTATCTTTTTGAATTAATAAAAGGGGGCATTGGAATTTGAAAAAGCAATATATTTTAATGATATTATGTTTTATATTTATCTTTTCTGGATGTGATAATAATACTGCAAAAAACATTAAAAAATCCGGTGCAAATTCTTCAAGTGTTAATGATGTAATTAATAATTCAATAAAAAAATACGAGGATAAAAATACGGTTAAAGATACAGCAGAGCCAGGTAATAATCCCAGGTTTTTGACATGATGTGTTCTCCTGAAAATTATATTGGTAAAACCATAAGAATGAGCGGTCAGTTTTCTATTTATGTAGATGAAGAAACCAATAACTGCTATTATAGCTGTGTAATTAGTGATGCTACTGCCTGCTGTTCACAGGGAATAGAATTCACATTAGACAATAATGATTATCCTGCAGAGGGTGATGATATCTGTGTTCAGGGAATATTTGAAACTTATACAGAGGATGATAATATTTACTGTACTTTAAGAAATGCATTTCTTTTATAGTTAAACTTTTATTATTGACATATGTCGTTAATAATGTTATACTTGACATATGTCAGAAAGGAGATGTTTTTATGCCAAGACCACCAAAGTCCAGACGTATCTGCTGCTATCCAGACTACTGGAGTTTTGCACCAGATCAGGATGCTGTTAATGATACTATTATTATGACCCTTGATGAGTTTGAGACTATACGTCTTATAGATTATCAGTCAAAGACTCAGGAACAGTGTGCCTTAGAGATGAATGTAGCAAGAACTACAGTTACTTCTATATATGATACAGCACGAAAGAAGCTTGCCAAGGCTTTGGTTGAGGGTAAACGCATCATTCTTTCAGGAGGAAATTATACTCTTAGCAATACAATCTCTGATGAGATTAATAAGAAAGGAAGTAAGATTATGAGAATAGCAGTTACTTATGACAATGGACAGATTTTCCAGCACTTTGGACGAACTGAACAGTTTAAGATTTATGATGTTGCTTATGGCAAGATTGTCGGTGAACAGATTCTCAGCACAAATGGTGCAGGACATGGTGCCCTTGCAGGATTTTTAAAGAATATAGAAGCTGATGTTTTAATCTGTGGAGGTATCGGCGGTGGTGCCCAGATGGCAATGAGTGAAGCAGGCATCGCTCTTTATGGCGGAAATATGGGAAGCTGTGATGAAGCCGTTAAAGCATTTCTTAATGAAACACTTGTTCAAAATGAGAATCCAACCTGTGACCACCATCATGAACATGGGGAAGGACATACTTGTGGAGACCATGGTTGTGGTAATCACTAGTATAGAGTTTGCAAATACCTCTGCTATTTTTGCAGAGGTATCTTGCTATTTATAACCTGCTTTTTGTTTCTATTATCTCATGTTCCATTGCAAAGTCTTTAATACTATGCGCTATACCTATTAATAGCACCTCACCATTCATGTTGCTATAATACTTATTATCATGTATCTGCTGTATAGCTTCTTTTGCTTTATTTTCAAGAATTTTGTTATTATCAGTCTTTTCAAACTTATACTCTATAATTACATTAATGTCTCCTTCGTTCTTGGCATATATTGATATATCTGATCTTCCTTTTCCTCTTTCCCTGTTTGATTCTACTCTAAAATCAGGTTCAAGGAATATACTCATTCCAAGCATAAGCATATGATAAGAATTTTCCATATCTTTATCATCAAAACATGATGTGCAGTTAAGAATAATGTCTTCATAAATGTCCATAAATTCGTTCATATCTTTATATTGTAATGATCTGAATAAATCTTTTAACGTACTTTCACCAATTCTTGTATATTCTGCAACAATACTCTTAAACTCACTTTTTACTTCTTCATTTGGTATTCTTATCTTGTAATCACCATTACCTAAACTTTTTTGCACCGTAATATATCCTGCATTTAGCAATAGTCCCCACAAAGTACTACTTGTTTGCTTTTCCTGAAATGTAATTCTGAGTTCTATACCAACAACACAAGAGCCTTCTTCTATAAGTTTTTCAAATTTTCTTATAAAATCTTTATCTGCCTTAGAAATTTCCTTTCTTATTAATGCATTTGATGATGTATT
>JAILNW010000129.1 GCA_024691145.1 Lachnospiraceae bacterium | reverse complement strand
TATAATACTGGTATTTATTTTTCAATGGATAATATTGAAGATATTTGGTTCACTTATGAAATGAAAGCAGAAGGTGTTTATATAGCAAAAGCAATCAAAATGGAAGATTTGTTTAATAATAATGAAGAAGGCAGATATGTTGAATATAGCGGTGAATTACAGAAAAAACTTCTACACTGCCCAAATTAATTAGAGTAATATAACAAACAGCAGGGGTATTACACCTGCTGTTTGAATTTATATTTACCTTTGCCATGTCCCATTACGGGTTCGATTATTTCAGCATTTAATAGTTTAGAGATGAATTTTGAGGCACTTGAATCTTTAAGGTCTAATTTTTTTACAATCATACTTCTGCCGAATATTTCATCAAAACCATATTCATCAAACAGTCTATGAATGTGTATAACTGTTTTAACTGAAAAATCCTTGAGTTTATCGGAATATAGCTGGTCAATATCTACTTTTTTAGTATCAATGTCTACTTTTTTTACGTCAATGTCTACTTTTTTATCACCAATGTCTACTTTATTTAAAATTAAATGTTTACTTATATGCAGATCTCTATTATGAAGTTCATTTTTCTCATTCAGAAGGAGATTCCTTAAAAAAAGTTCAAGATATTCTGTTGTTTCATGAACATCTTTCTGGATATTTGTATAGTTGGCTCTTACAAGGGCATTTCTAAAATACCATGCGTTATCTGCAAATATATCATTCATGGCAGAAAAGCCAAGTGTACGAAGGTATTTTATAAAAAAAACTGCAGTAGTTCGTGTATTACCTTCTCCAAAAATGTGAATCTGCCATAGTCTTGAGACAAAGAAAGCAAGGTGGGATATGATTTCATTCATATTTAAACCTTTGTAATTAAAGGCTTTTTCTACAGATAAGTCATATTCCAGGGTAGCCTTTAATTCTGAGGCACTGCCATAGGTTACAGTGGCACCGTCAAGAACCCATTCTTTCTTTGTAATATTGTAATCCCTAATCTTGCCAGCATGCTTATATATACCAGTAAAAAGTTTTCTATGAATAGCAGTGTACTCATTAGGAGAAAAAGAAAAGGCTGGTTCTGATAAGATTTGGGCAATACGTGAAGAAACTTTATCAGCTTCTTCTATTCTGTTTTCATCATCGGATAAGGAAGGCTTTTCTTTATAATAGCTGCTAATCAGACTTTGAGCTTCAGTAAGTGAAATATTACCCTCAATGTTCTGAATAGCTGTATTAATAAGGTATTTTGAAGGTTTAAGACCATCAACTGCCTGTAATCCGATGGCTGTACTCCAGGCATAGCTTTTATAGGCTTTATCTGGCTCACTTTCTTTAAAATATTCTTTAAATGGATCTTTTTCCATTGTCTGACCTCATTTCTGTTAGTTATATCTCGTAACTTCAAAACGCTGGATTGAATAATCCTCATCAAAGTTTATATGAGCCTTTTTTAAAGCGACTTCCACCTGCTCATATGGGGTTTTAATACTTTCAAGATTAGGTAAAAGTAATCCACGTTTTTCATTACATGTAACTATTATACCATACCTGGCAACATCAAGCTCAGTAACTGATTCCACAAGTTCAGGTTCCTCAAGTACATCTATACTATAAGTAAGGTATGGAAGTTCATCTACTGACACAGGTACAAAACGAGGGTCATTATAGCAGGCATTAATTGCATTGTTTACTATTTCATGGGCTATACAGCCGGTTGTGGCACATATTGTGCCAACACAGCCTCTTATATCACCATTTTTCTTAATGGACACAAAGACACCTGCTGTATTATTAAGCATAAATTCATCTACAAATGTATTGATTTCATTAAGAGTTAAAAATCTGTTGTTTAAAATCAGTTCTTCTACAGTAACTCTTGCCAGTTGTACATATGGATTTTCATTAAGTTTTCTTAAACTTAGTTCATTAGATATTTCTCTTTTGTATATAAGATCAAATGTTCTTTCAGGACAGAATGGTTTCGTTATGTCAGGCTGCTCTTTACATACTCCGTAGCCTACACCAAGCTGTCCCTCGTAAGAATAAACTTCAGATGTTACATTATAACCATCAAGGGCACCACAAAGAACTGCAACAGGTTTGTGGGCACATGTACCGGCCTTTGTTACAAAACCATGGTTAAATTTAAATAAATCAAGAAATGAAGTACTTTTCAGCATGTCCAAAATCATGGAGTCGTATATAGGTCCTTCTGTTCTGTAACCATAAGGTCCTTCTTTTGTAAGATAGTGAGAAAGATCTCCGCTGGCAAGTAAAACAGCCTTTCTATTAAGATTTTCACAGGCATGGCTAATACACTTTCCAAACTCGTAGTGTGTAAATATAGAGTAATCGGACACTGATATACGGACAATCTTAAAGTCTTTATAATATTTATTAATATGATAAAGGGGCACCATGGTGCCGTGATCTAATTCCTTCATGCCGTTACCAAGGCTGCCTGCCTGAATATTAGAAGTGGCACAGATGCTGCCGATGGTTTCAGCAAGTTCTTTATCATAATTTACTTTAAATGTTATATCTTTTTCGCCAAAAGCCTCAAAATTCCCTGTAGCACAGTCACCGCCTGAAATATGAAAATAATCAGAATAAATGGTGCTGTGAGGAGTAATGATAATAATAGTTTCTGGCTTTAAATCATATATATCCCTGGCCACTTTATCGTATGCCTCAATGGTTTTATTAATTATCTGTGTCTGTTGTTTGCCAATGGCTTTTATTGACACAGGGGGGTGTGGAACTAAAAAAGTACATGTTATGCTCATAAGAACCTCCAATTATTTACTATTTTTTCCAACATATACTTATATTATACATAAAAATCAAATGTTATTCAACAATAAACCTTGAAAAAAGTTCTTGCAATAAAGAAAAAAGTGTTGTATAATATTATACGTTAGATTGCACGCAGATTGATTTTTGAAATGGTGCCTGATAAGTGTGTACATCAGGTTCTTCAAGAAGAAGATATTTGCGGAAGTAACTGGCAAGGTGTCATAAGACAAACCTGCCAAATATTAAAAACCATATGGAGGAATTAAAAATGAGCGTTATTTCAATGAAACAGTTACTTGAAGCAGGTGTTCACTTTGGACATCAGACAAGAAGATGGAACCCTAAGATGGCTGAGTACATCTACACAGAGAGAAACAACATCTACATCATCGACTTACAGAAGTCTGTAGTTAAGGTTGATGAAGCTTACTATGCAATTAAGGACATAGCTGCAGAAGGTGGTACTATTCTTTTTGTTGGTACTAAGAAGCAGGCTCAGGATGCTATTAAGAGCGAAGCTTTAAGATGTGGTATGTACTACATCAACGAGAGATGGCTTGGAGGTATGCTTACAAACTTCAAGACTATCCAGGGAAGAATTGAAAAGTTAAAAGCAATCGAGAAGATGGCAGAAGACGGAACATTCGACGTACTTCCTAAGAAGGAAGTTATCAAGCTTAAGAAAGAATGGGAGAAGCTTGAGAAGAACCTTGGCGGAATCAAGGATATGAAGAAGATTCCTGATGCTATATTTGTAGTAGATCCTAAGAAGGAAAGAATCTGTATCCAGGAAGCACATTCACTTGGTATTCCACTTATCGGTATTGCAGATACTAACTGTGATCCAGAAGAATTGGATTATGTAATTCCAGGTAACGATGATGCTATAAGAGCAGTTAAGTTAATCGTAGCAAAGATGGCAGACGCTGTTATCGAAGCTAACCAGGGACTTGATCTTTCACAGGATATTCAGCCAGAGGCTGAGGAAGCTGATGACAAAGATATCGAAGATATTGCAGAGTAATTATAGATAAAGTAACCATTAGTACTATAATGAATTATAGTTTGATTTAGAATAAGGAGAGATAATAATGGCTATTTCAGCATCAATGGTAAAAGAATTAAGAGAAGCTACAGGCGCAGGTATGATGGACTGTAAGAAGGCACTTACTGAGACTGATGGCGATATGGATAAAGCAGTAGAGTACTTAAGAGAAAAAGGACTCGCTAAGGCTGCAAAGAAAGCAAACAGAATTGCAGCAGAGGGACTTGTTGCAACTTGCTTAAGCGAAGATGGAAAGGTTGCTTCTATCGTAGAAGTTAACTCAGAGACTGACTTCGTTGCTAAGAATGATACATTCAAGGCATATGTTAACAGTGTTGCAAAGCAGGCAGCTGATACTAATGCAGCAGATATCGAAGCATTTTTAGCTGAGCCTTGGGCACTTGACACTTCTAAGACTGTTAAAGAAGAACTTGCTTCACAGATAGCAGTTATCGGAGAGAACATGAACATCAGAAGATTCGAGAAGTTAACAACTGACGGAATCATCGTTTCATACATCCACGCTGGTGGAAAGATTGGTGTTTTAGTTGAGGCTGACACTGATTCTAACAGCGATGCAGTTAAAGAGTGCTTAAAGAATGTTGCAATGCAGGTTGCAGCTCTTAATCCAAAGTTCACTTCATCTGATGAAGTAGATCAGGATTATATCAAGCACGAGGAAGAGATTCTTTTAGCTCAGATTAAGAATGATCCTAAAGAAGCTTCTAAGCCAGAGAATGTTATTCTTGGTATGATCAAGGGACGTATTAAGAAAGAATTAAAGGAAATCGTTCTTTTAGAGCAGGTTTATGTTAAGGCTGAAGACGGAAAGCAGTCAGTAAAGGATTATGTTGCTTCTGTAGCTAAGGCTGAAGGCATCAAGCTTAACATTAAGAAGTTCGTTCGTTTTGAAACTGGTGAAGGTC
Source organism: Lachnospiraceae bacterium (assembly GCA_024691145.1). Lineage (GTDB taxonomy): Bacteria > Bacillota > Clostridia > Lachnospirales > Lachnospiraceae > JAILNW01. The sequence continues at coordinate 2,581 of JAILNW010000129.1, read as the reverse complement.
TTGAGAAGAAAGAAGAGAACTTTGCTGAAGAAGTTGCAAAACAGATGGGAATGTAATTTTTATATTAAGCCTGCGAAGCAGATGGTCTGCGACCTATTGGAAAGTTATATGAATAGTAACTAATGAATAATATGAATCCTCCGCCGATATAATAATATAGGTGGAGGATGTTTCGTTTTTATAGAGGTGATTTTGATGTTGTTCAAAACAAAAAGATTTATGTATGGAGTTTTAAAGGATTCAGTATGTAATAAAACGGGATGCTATGCGTTATTAGGTGCCAGAAAAATAGGTAAGACAGTATTGTTTTTGCAACTAAAGGAGTTCTTTGGTGATAAAGCTGAATATTTTGACTGTTCAAGCCTTGGGGATGACTATTCTTTTGATTTTAATAAGTACTATGAAAGGTTGCTGTCAGAAGAAAAAAAGATTATCTTGATTGACGAGGTTTGCAAAATAAATGTTGATTTTTTAGCTGACTTTGTACGATATACAAAACTATATGCTTCTCAATTTTGTATTATAATAACAGGAAGTGTTTCTTACATAGTTAAAAAGAGATGCAATGAAATAGGAAGAGGAACATACTACTATATGCCTCCTTTTATGTATATTGAAAGATTATGCTGGAATTATGGTTATGATGAAGTTGATATAAATTGCATAAAAAAATATACATCAGATGAATTATTTAAAGATTATTTGAAAAATCAATTAATGAATGACAGAGATTTAATGGGATATATGCAGGGAGTAGTTGAGGACACTATTTTGTCTTATAGAGAAAGAACTTTTCTTGAGGATTGTGATTTTATAGATGATAATATACTTATGAAATCATTAAAATATATATCATTATGTCAGTTAGTCTATAAGAAAAGCAATGGGACATATGTTGATATACCTTCAATAGAAAAAGAATTAAGGACTCAAATATTTGAAGACTATAAAGAAGCAAAGAATAAATGGGGATTATCATCAAAAGATATTAGTAATGTTTTGAAACTATTATTAGGATGCCGACTTGCAAAAAAAGTCGATTATTATAAAGGAGACATGATTAATATTGAAAAGGCATCAATATCAGATGATAATGTACCTGCACTTATTTTTGAGTTTCCGTACTATTGCAGTATATGCCTTAGTCCAAAAGTACAAGAAAGTGAATCAATACTTGATCAATGGATTGAATATGCTTTATTAATACGAGCATCGTATATTTATCAGTATGTTGACAAGTATAGAGCCAATGATTCTGTTGAAGTCGATGTAATCTATATGACTGATAAATATAATGGTATAGAAGTGAAAAACAGACCATTTAAGAATAATTCTGAATCGTATATTAGAGAAGAAGAAAAGTGGGCTCAAAATATAGGGTTATCTGAAATTGTAATAACTAGTTCAGATAGTATAAATCGAAATGATAAGGTTGCAGCTTGTATGGAGTTAGAGTATATTAACGTATTAATTAGTGGAAGATTAGATTCTGATAGAACAGTAAAAGAATTATTAGATTTTTATGGTATGGATTAGCCGGTAAATATATTACCTGTGTGACTATTATGTTACACAGGTTTTTTAAACTTTAGATATAAAAATTTATAATTAACTGTTATTTATATTTGATATTGTGCCGATAAAAGTATTGAGTAATTGTCGGATTTTGTAAAACATAGTAAAATATAGTACATTGTGAGGCGAGTATTATGAATTATGTTGAAGATACAATAGCAAATGTAAATGAAAACACAGTTATTGTTAAATTATTTGGCGATGTATGTATTAAACAGGGGGATAAAATATTAAGATGTGAAGAAGTACATTCGGAGATGCTTACAAAATTGTTATCATATATAGTTATTAATCATAAAAGAGTTGTAACATCATCGGAGCTTACGGATATTCTCTGGGGGGATGAAGAAATTGAAAATCCACAGGGTGCTTTAAAGAACCTTGTGTACAGATTAAGAAATCTGTTGAAAAAGAATTTAAATGGAATGGATTATATTCTTACAGGAAGAGGAACAGGAACTTATTACTGGAACGGTGATATTCCTATTGTTGTGGATATAGAGGAATTTGAACAGTGTAATTCAAGAAGCAAGCTTGATACAATAAGTGAAGATGAGAAGATGGAGGTACTTAGAAGGCTCTGTGATATATATGACGGTGCGGTACTTCAGATTATATCTTCACAGCACTGGGTAATACAAATGGAAGCATTTTATAATTCGCTGTATCTGAATGCAATTAAACAACTTGCTGATATTTATTATAGAAAAGGGGAATTTGAACAGATGGAGGTTATATGTTCAGACGCAATTACGCATGAGTCTCTTGATGAAGAACTTTATGTTTTAAAAATCAGGTCTTTACTTGGACAAAACAAGAGAAAACTTGCTGCTGACATTTATAATAAGGCAGTAAAACATTTGCAGAATAATCTTGGAGTAAGGGAGCCTGAAAAGTTAGCAAAGATATATAAAGAACTTGCAGGAAGAGTAAGTGATAATCAGGCTAGTATAGAGCAGATTACATTTGAGAATATTGAGAATGAAGAACAGAACAAAACATTTAT
>JAILNW010000126.1 GCA_024691145.1 Lachnospiraceae bacterium | reverse complement strand
AATTTTAACGTAAATATTAATTTTTTATTTCGAAATACAAATGATGCTAGTAAAATGCAAAAAAGTTGTATTATTCTGATATTAGTAGGATATCTGTAAGGGATATCCTATTTTTTTGTAAAAAAACAAAGGGAAGTACAGGAGGATTTATGCAAAAAATACAAATAATAATTGTATTTTTGAAAAAAGCAACAATAAAAATGATTAATTTAGCGATTTTGTATATTTTGTTCAGAAAAGTTTGTTTAAAATACCATATGTTTATGCACAATTTTTTATGGTATTATTATTAATGAACATTGGATGTTTTTTTATGCGCTTATTTTTCAAAAAAATAAAATGTTCAGGGGAAATATTATTTAATATGTGAATATGGGTAATTTATGAAAGGAAGGTTTTTGTATGAATTCGAGAACAGCTAAAGCTAATAAGAAACTTATTGCTTGTATTGGTTCTGTGCTTGTTATGGCGGTGTGTTTCATATCATTTGGTTTGATTCGCTCTAAGGCTGCTAATCTTATAACAGTTCACTTTAGTGCAGAGTCACAACCTAACATCTACTATTGGAACACTAATAATTCGGGTGATATCCCTCTAAGCTGGCCAGGTGTAGCAATGGAATCCGAAGGTAATAACTGGTATTCCTACACTATAACTGCAACAGCATCTAATCTTATTTTCAATGTAGGTAATTGGCAGACAGGTGATCTTTATCGTGAGTCAGGTGAATGGTGGTACATCGATGGTACTTGGACTAACGTAGACCCTAATAATAATACTGACAGTGTAAAAGTACATTATTACAGTAATTGGGGCAAGACTAACATTTATTACATGGGCGTAAACGAAAAGGATGATCACGAGGAAGCTATGACTCAGGAAACTGAGCACTGGTATACTTATGAAATAAAAAATTCAGCTGCAAATCTTTATTTCTACAATGAAGACGAAACTAAGCAGACTAAGAATTTATATCGTTCAAAGGGTGAATGGTGGTTCATGAATAACACTTGGTACAATGAGTGTCCTGAAGAAGAGGATCCTATTAATCCTCCAGCTCCTTCAGCAACAGTACCAGCAACAGTAGAACCAACTCCAACAGTTGATCCTACAACTCCACCAACTGTAATTCCAGGAAATTATATAAAGGTTCATTACTATACAACTTCAGGCGGAGCTAATATTTACTACTGGAAAGCTGACAACAGCGAGTATACAACTACTTGGCCAGGTGTAGCAATGACTTCTGAAGGCAAGAACTGGTATGGATTCTCATTTGAAAATACAACATTTACAAATCTTATATTTAACTATAATGGAAATCAGACTGCAGATTTAAGCCAGACATCAGGTGAGTGGTGGTATTATAACAATCAGTGGTATGATAAGGAGCCAGATCCAAATGTAACTCCTGCACCAACTGCTACACCAGGACCTGTTCAGACTTACAGTCCAGTTCCTCATGTAGATTCAGACGACTTCAGAGATGAGACTATTTACTTTGTAATGACAACTAGATTCTATGATGGTGATTCAAGCAACAACATTCACTGCTGGGATGACAAGAAAGCAGGAAATCCTGATTCAGATCCAGCTTGGAGAGGTGATTTCAAGGGTCTTATTGAAAAGCTTGACTACATTAAATCACTTGGATTTACAGCAGTATGGATTACTCCAGTAGTTCAGAATGCCAGCGGATATGACTATCATGGTTATCATGCACTTAACTTCAGCAAGGTAGATCCTAGATATCTTTCGGATGATACAACATATCAGGATCTTATCGATGCAGTTCATGCAAGAGGCATGAAGATTATACAGGACGTTGTATTTAACCATACAGGTAATTTCGGTGAAGTAAACTTATTGCCAATCTTTGATAAGGCTGAGGATGTTTCACTTGATACAACTCCAGATAACATGGTTAAGATTACAGACAAGTTACCTGAAGACTATGATGACATGGAACCATATCCACAGTTCCAGGCAAGACTTAATCTTATGAAGGAAGATAATACAGATACTGAGTTTATTTATCATCATGAGAAGAATCTTGGATGGGAAGATTATAATGTTCAGACAGCACAGATTGATGGTGACTGTGTTGACCTTGATACAGAAAATCCAGATGTTGCCAAGTATCTTATTGATTGCTATACAAAATACATCAATATGGGCGTTGATGGTTTCAGAATTGATACTTTAAAACACATTTCAAGATTAACAATGAACAATTACTATGTACCAGCCTTTTTAGAAGCAGGTGTTAACAATAATAAGAACTTCTTCATGTTTGGTGAAGTTTGTTCAAGATACAGACAGGTATGGAATAGCGGTATGCCTTGTATAAGCTGTCCATTCTATACTTGGAAAGAAGAGAAGGCTTATGCCTGGGGCGATACTCAGACTAACCTTGCAAGTGTTGCTCAGAACTGGATAGACAACAAGGAAGTTAACAACGAGCCTACAAGTTCAAGAGCATTCCTTAATGGTAACTCTTATCATGAAGCTACTGATGAGGAGCTTTCAAGAGCTAACGGACTTAACGTAATCGACTTCCCAATGCACTGGAACTTCAACAATGCTTATGATGCATTTAATGTAGCACTTGATGGTGATAAGTACTATGCTGACTGTACTTATAATGTAACATATGTTGATTCACATGACTATGCTCCTGACTGTGCTCCAGAAGGCCAGAGATTTGCTGGTTCTCAGGACACATGGGCTGAAAACCTTAACTTAATGTTTACGTTTAGAGGAATTCCTTGTATCTACTATGGTAGTGAGATTGAGTTCCAGAAGGGATGCAGAATTGATGTTGGACCTAATGCTCCATTATCAACAACTGGTAGAGCATACTTCGGTGATTACATTGAAGGTGATCTTAAGGTTACTGATTTTGCTGAATATAAAGCAAGTGGTGCTGTAGCTGAGACTTTAAGCCACCCACTTTCATTACACATTCAGAGACTTAACAAGTTAAGAGCAGCAGTTCCAGCTCTTAGAAAGGGACAGTATTCAACTAGCAACCAGAGCGGAAGCGGAATGGCATTTAGAAGACGTTATACTAATGACAAGGAAGGAATTGATAGCTTCGCATTAGTATGTATCAGCGGATCTACTACATTCACTTCTATACCAGCTGGTAACTATGTAGAATTAATTACTGGTAAGACAGTATATGTATCAGGAAGCTCACTTACAACTGAGAATGTTGGTAAGGGTAACATGAGAATTTATGTATTAGACAATGGCAAGAATGGCGCTAAACTTGGCAAAGTAGGAGCAGATGGTACTTATTTAAAATAGTAAAAAATAGTCAATAGTTTTATTTAAGGCTGTACACGTTAGGTGTGCAGCCTTTTAACTAACGTCTATAGGGCAAAAAAAACCTGCAGATGTTATCTGCAGGAAAAATAGAAAGGATAAGAAAAACGAAGCTAGTAGTCGGACTCGAACCGACGGCCTGCTCATTACGAATGAGCTGCTCTACCAACTGAGCCATACTAGCATTTCTTACACATTTATTATAAGTTCCAAAACATAAAAAGTCAATACAAAAGTTTACAGTAATTGGATAAATAAGGAATCGTATATGTGATGTTTATGTGACTTTAATATAGTAATTTATTATTAGGGTTTATGATTTATATATATTAATTGATTTCTTTATGGGATTATTATTAATAATTGTTAATGAAGGGTAAATCAATTATCGTACGGAAAAGAAATAAGGCAGATAGGGGCGATGTATCTGCCTTATTTCTTTGCACTTTTTTCTATTATAAATATCTAAGTTAATTCTTAAAAACAGGATAAAAATATAAAGATTTCTAAAGTTTTGCATTGGTGTTAGGACTGATGCCGGGAATGGCGCCGGCTGCATATGCAGCAACAATTGCAAATAAGGGATTTCCTATAAAAACTATTATTGCATAAGTGAAAATGATAGTTTATAATACAAATATAGGAAAGATTAACCATTTGTGGAAAGAAGGGACAGAATGAGTAAAAAAAATGTTAGCAATACAGACAGCTATAGAAAGTTAAAAGAAAATAATGGGTATTATGTAGATAAGACATTGTTTATTAAAGAGTTTTTGGATTCAGGATCTGAAATAACACTTATTACACGTCCAAGACGTTTTGGCAAGACTTTAAATATGACTATGTTAAGGGATTTCTTTGATATAACACAGGACTCTAAGGCTATATTTGAAGGCACAAAGATAATGCAGTCAGAGTATGCTGATAGGATAAATAGTGTGCCAGTTGTATTTTTGACTTTTAAAGGTTGCAATGGCAGAGATAAAAATAAATTATTAGATAACCTAAAATTTTTTATAAAGAAAGAATATGATA
>JAILNW010000120.1 GCA_024691145.1 Lachnospiraceae bacterium | reverse complement strand
AAAATATGTTGAAAATGAAGGTAATGTTGAATATACATTAGAAGATGTAGGATTTGTTGATAAATTGTGCTTTAAGTTTAATTCTGCTGAGGATTTTATGGTAGATATAAAATATCAGAAGTATTCTGATTTTGACAAATTAGGTGAGGCAGAAATAATTGAGAAGTATTATACTGCATTAAATCAGTCAGTAATTAATCTTGAAAAGAATATAGAGAAGGTAACTTTTATTGTTCCTGCTGATAAAGCTTTAGATTATATTGAAGTATACAACAATTTTACGTTTAACAAGTATATATTTGTATATCTTGTGGCTGTATTTATTGCTTTGTTTTTAGTTATTGATTCATCTATGAAGGATGAAAATTTACATAAGGTATTTTTTGCAAGTGCAATTCTTCTTGGAATACTTATGATTGTACTTAGAACTCAGAAGTTTAAGTCATGGGATGAGCAGATACATTTTCAGCATGCTGAAGAAGTTTCATACAACAGGACGGTTATGTTTTCGGTTTCATCATATAACATGGCAACTATTGAGATGATACCAGATGAGGATACTTATGAAGAAAAGCAGAATCTGGAGAATTATCTTGATGTTAATGAAGATATTATCTGTAATAGTAAGGAAAAGTCTTCAGGTTATATTGATTATACAAGAAAAGCTTATATTCCACAGGCTATAGGGTTGTACATAGGAAGAAAACTTAATATTCCATATGGAAAAGCAATATGGCTTGCAAAGTTCCTTAATTTGTTAACATACACATTGGCATTTACATTTGCAATTAAGTATGCTAAGATTGGGAAAAGATTAGTGTATGCAATTGGCTTACTTCCAACATCATTATATATTGCAACATCATTTTCATATGATGCAGTTGTTACAAGTTTTGTTACATTAGGACTTGTTCTGGCAATAAATGAGATAGCTTCTAAAGAGGATAAGATAAATCCTTTAAGAATAATTTGTTCAGTAATTGCAATATCATTTGGAAGTTTTGCAAAGGCAGTTTATATACCGTATGTGCTTATATTACTTATGATTCCGAAAAAGAAGTTTTATAGTAAAAAGCAGAGAGTTATGTTTATGGGTGGACTGCTATTGGTATTTATGATTGTTATGTCAACATTTATATTACCAACACTTACTAATACTGTTAACAATGTTGATGAAGGTGGAGATTACAGAGGTGGAGATACAAGTGTTACAAGACAAATGCAGTCTATCTTTGAGAATCCAATAGCGTACAGTGATTTACTTATAGGTAATATTGAAGATTCCTTTGGAGAGTTTTATTTAGGCAGCTCAAGTTCAACATTCTTTGCATATATAGGCGAAGAAAAGGGAAATATTTATTTTCTTCATTTCATAATGATTATTTTGCTGATTATGACAGAGGGCAGTTATGAGAGCATTGCAATTGATAAAAAACAGAAGATAGTATTTGGAATACTTACATTTTCAATAGCTTGTCTTATTTGGACAGCATTGTATTTGTCATTTACACCGGTTAAGGCAGAAAGTATTAATGGTGTACAGGCAAGGTATTATATTCCACTGTTTTTACCAACATTTCTGATTTTTAGAAATAAGATTTTTGATTGTAAGGTAGATTTACATAAATACAATAAGGCAATAGGTATAACATGTAATGTTGTACTTATGTATGTAATTTATAACTATATGCTTGTTAGGTATTGTTTATAATAGATATGGAGATATTTAAGAGACGATGGTTACGATATTAATGGCAACTTATAATGGGGAGAGGTATTTGGAACAGCAGCTGGAATCACTGTTAAAGCAGACAGTTGATGTTAGAATTGTTATTACAGATGACTGTTCAACTGATACAACATATGATATTCTTATGAAATATGAGAAGGCTTATCCTGATATTATTGAAATTAATAAAAGGGATACGAATTCAGGTAATGCTGCAATAAATTTCTTTGAAATGATGAAGAAATATAAAGATGATTATATTATGTTGTGTGATCAGGATGATGTATGGAAGCCTGATAAGGCTGAAAAGAGTTTGAGAAAACTTAAGGAAATGGAAGCACAATATGGAAAGGACATGCCGCTTCTTGTGCATAGTGATTTATGTGTAGTTGATGAGAATTTAGAGGTACTGGATGAATCCTATATTCACCGAGTTAATGCAGATTATAGCAAGCATAAACTTAACAATATAATTATTCAGAACACTCTTACTGGTGCTACTGCTATGTACAACAGAGCCCTTGCTGATATGATTATTGGAGAACCCAAGTATATGGTTATGCATGACTGGTGGCTGATTCTTATAGCTTCAGCCTTTGGAGAAGTTGATTACATTCCTGAAGCAACAATTTACTACAGACAGCATGGACATAACGTTGTTGGAAGCACCAATATGAGATCTGCAAAGTATATGCTTAAAAGATTTTTCAATAAGCAGGATGTTATAAGAGCTATTGAAGAAACTTATGAACAGGCAGAGAGTTTTATGGAGGTTTATGGTGATAAACTTTCAGATAAGAATAAAGAACTTGTAACACAGTATTGTGAGATACCAAAACTTACAAAGTTCCACAGAGTATACAGAATTTTTAAACTCAATACTTTAAAGAATGGATTTTTAAGAAATGTAGCATATATTCTGTTTATATAACGAATAAAGGGGCAGTAATAGTGTTTAAAGTTAACCGATTTATTACACTTGTAAAAAAAGCAGTTAATCAGTTACATGATAAAGGAATCAGCTATGTTCTATTAAAGATACAGCAAAACAAATATGACAATGCTATAATATCATTATATAAAAACAGCCTAAAAAGTGATGGCGATAGCAGCATAGATGTTGATTTTGTTAATAATAATGGTTATCTTGTAAGTGTGATTGTACCATTATATAACACAGATAAGGTGTTTTTAAAAGAGATGGTGGATTCTGTAATTGAACAGAGTTATAAGAAATTTGAATTATGTCTTGCTGATGCCAGCGATGATGAGCATTCTTATGTTGGAGAATATTGTTTATCTGTTGCTGAAAAAGACAGCAGGGTTAAGTATATAAAGTTAGATGAAAATTTGGGCATATCTGAGAATACAAATAAAGCTATTATAGATAGCAGTGGTGATTATATTGCATTACTAGACCATGATGATTTGTTACATAAAGATGCTCTGTTATATGTTATGAGCAAAGCAATTAATGAAGAAGCTGATTTTGTCTATACAGATGAAGTTAAGTTTTGCGACAGCAAGGATAACATTATATCAGTAAATTATAAGCCGGATTTTGCTATTGATAATTTATTTGCTCTTAATTATATATGCCATTTTGTTATGTTTAAAAAAGATTTATTAGACACAACAGGTCTTATTAACAGCAATTATGATGGAGCACAGGATCATGATTTTTTCCTGAGGCTTGTAACTAATGCTAATAAGGTAAGACATGTGGATAAAGTGCTTTATTATTGGAGATATCACAAGTTATCCACATCATCTGACATCTACTCAAAACAGTATGCCATAGATGCAGGAAAGAATGCTGTAAGGGATAATTTGTTAAGATTAGGGTATAAGTCAGAGGTTAACAGTACTTCTGCATATCCTACTGTGTATAAGATTGACTATTATAATGAGCAGATTGAAAAAGAAAACATAAAGACAGATATTGTTGTAATAGGTAAGAGGGCTGATAATGAGTATATTAAGAGTAATACGGATTATGGTAATATAAATATTTATCAGGCAGACAGCATTAAGGATATTTACAATATTGATACAGATGCAGAATATGTATGTATACTGAATGATAATATTTATTTTAAAGAAAAGGACTGGTTAAGAAAACTGTTAACCTATGCTATAAGAAGTGATACGGGCTGTATTGGTGCCATGATATTAAGAAAGAATAAGGTAAAGAACTTTGGATATAAGATAGATAATAATGATATAGTACCTGTGTTTAAGGGTTTGTCATGTATGTCAACAATAGATACCGGAAGACTTTTTTATGCACAGGAAACTATGCTTGTACCAGCAGATTGTATGGTTATATCATATGAACAGTTTTTAAGATATAAAGATAAGATATGTGAATATGATAAAGAATATATGGATTTTGAATTATCTTTAAATCTTTTTAAGGATGGATACAATAATATTATTAATCCATATGCAAGGGTTTGTTGCAAGAGTATAGATGATAATATTCACAGCAATAAACAGGACAAAGAAAGATTAATTAAGAGATGGGAGTCTGTTATAAAATCAAAGGATGTATTTTTTAGCAGAGTATAACTAATTAATAAGCTACTATATTGGAGGAACGATAATGATTAAAAGACTTAAAATGTTTTTAGAAAATAGAGATTTGATTGTATATCTTGCAAAGAATGATTTTAAGACAAAGTATGCAGGTTCATATCTTGGTATTGTGTGGGCCTTTGTGCAGCCAATTGTAACAATATGTTTGTACTGGTTTGTATTTGAATTAGGATTCAGATCCACTGCGGTAGATGACGCACCATTTGTATTATGGCTTATGGCAGGTCTTGTGCCTTGGTTTTTCTTTTCAGAAGCATTAATTAATGCAACAAACTGTTTTATAGAATACAGTTATCTTGTTAAAAAAGTAGTATTTAATATCAGTGTTCTGCCACTGGTTAAGATTATTTCATCTTTATTTGTACATGTATTTTTTGTATTGCTGACACTGGTATTTTATGTGTTTTATGGATTATATCCTGGCATAATAGTAATACAGTTAATATATTATATGATATGTACAATAGCTCTTGTATTATCAATGGCTTATTTTACATCATCAATAGCAATATTTTTTAAGGATACAATTCAGATTATTAATATTTTTATGACTATTGGAGTATGGATGACACCTATTTTGTGGAATATGGATAGTATGAAGTTGCCGGTGTGGGTAAAAATGCTATTAAAACTTAATCCTATGTTTTATGTAGTTAAAGGATTCAGGGATACATTAATTACACAAAAATGGTTTGTAAGTAGTTTAAGCTTAACTGTTTA
>JAILNW010000080.1 GCA_024691145.1 Lachnospiraceae bacterium | reverse complement strand
CTATACGTCAAAAATTTTTTTCTAATTTTTTTATTTTTTTCTTCAAAAAAGTACCCAAATTTTATTTTATCTTTGTATATTTTAACATGGGGATATAAATATAGGGGCAACACATTAATATATTTATGATTTGGAGGTTGTTTGTATGAAAAAAATGTTTATTAAGAGAAAATTATTAATCGTGTTACTTTTCGTTGTTGCGTTTATTGGGGGAACAATTGCTTTTACTTCTGCCAAGAAGAGTCAGGCCGGTGGAGGGAACCGTACTTATAATGGTTCTGAAGTATTCTATGTAGACCTTGGCAACTGTGGCAATTCCTGGTGGAATAACTCAGGATGTACTCACAGAGCATATTTCTTCGGTAACAACACAAACTGGGTTACTTTAAGTAACATTAAGAATACTACAATTTATCAGGCAAAGGTTCCTAAAGGATCTTATTACGGAGTGATTCTTGCAAGATGTTCTACAAGTTCGACTACATGGTCTTCCGGAAAGATATATAACCAGACTGGAGATATCATGATTGATTCATCTAAGAACTTTATAAGTTATTTTGGGGGAGAAAAAAGCACAAAAGCTACTTGGAGTAATTATGGCGTAGCTCCTACTGTTAATCCATCACCAACAGTAAATCCTACTCCTAGTGTGAATCCTACTAAAACACCATCACCAACAAATATTCCTTTACCACAGGACATTCAGGACGGTGTTATTCTTCATGCTTTTAACTGGTCATATGCTAATATCCAAAAGAATTTAAAGGATATTGCAGCTGCAGGTTACACAGCAGTTCAGACTTCACCAGTTCAGCAGCCAAAGGATTACAATTCTTCCTATACAAGTGTAGGAGATAACTGGTGGAAATTATACCAGCCACTTAGCTTATCAATTGCCAAGAGTTCATGGTTAGGTACAGAATCAGACTTAAAGTCACTTTGTAAAGAAGCAGATAAATATAATGTTAAGATTATATGTGATATAGTTGTTAACCACCTTGCAAATGATAGCGGTCCTGGTACAACAAGTCCTTCTATAGCACAGTATGAGTCACAGATTTATAACAATCAGGGAACTTATTTCCACCCATACTTTAAAACAAGTGATGATAACGCATATACTGTATGCATGGGAAGTATCGACATGCCTGACCTTAACACATCTAACTCTTATATTCAGGACAGAGTTATATCATTATTAAAGAGCTGTATAGACTGTGGCGTTGATGGTTTCAGATTTGATGCTGCAAAGCATATTGAAACATCTAAGGATAATGGTGTTGGTTCTAATTTCTGGGATAATGTTATAGGAAGTGCTAAATCATATGCAAAATCAAAAGGAACTAAGCTTTACTGCTATGGTGAGATTCTTAACCCTGTTGGAGGCGGCCGTTCATACTCATCATACACTAGCAATATGAGTATAACAGATAACAAGACAGGTGATAAGGTTCTCTATAACGTTAACGATAAGAATGCAGCTGCTGCAAGTGATTATACATTTGCAACAGGAGAACTTGCAAACAAACTTGTTTTATGGGCTGAATCACATGATACATATATGGGTGGTTCAGGCAGTGCCGGAATCAAAAACACTTCTGGTATTAACAAATCAACTATTAACAAAGCATGGGCTATTGTAGCATCAAGAGTTGACGCAGCTTCTCTTTACTTTGCAAGACCAGAATCTAACAAGATGGGTTCTGTTGGATCAACAACATGGAAGAATAGCGAAGTTGTTGCAGTTAACATTTTCCATAACAAATTTGTAGATTCAAAAGAATGGCTTAGCTCTTCTAACAGCATTGTTATGAATGAAAGATATTTTGAAAACAGTTCAAAGAAAGGTGGCGCTGTAATCGTTAACGTAAACGGAACATCAACTAAAGTTTCAAATATGACTGTTAATGTATTAAAAGACGGTGATTATATAGATTCTTTGACTAATAACAAATTTACTGTTAAAAATGGAAAAATCACTGGAAACATCGGAAGCACTGGTATAGCTGTAGTTTATTAATTAGATATTTTGGGTAATTACTATAATGGAAGACCTCAGGGCCTTATGGCTTTGAGGTCTTCTTGTGTTATTCTTTAAGTAAGTCCTGCAATTACAGAGACATCCAAAAATCACTAGTATAATAATTATTTTTTCCTCATAACCCTATCCACCTTATAAATGAATCATACTTAGTAATATAAATAGTTATTATTACAATTAGCATAACTATATCCCAAATTAATGCCTTAAAATATCTTTTTAATGCATCTTTATAAATCTTATCTTTATAATATCCC
>JAILNW010000031.1 GCA_024691145.1 Lachnospiraceae bacterium | reverse complement strand
TGGATCAAACTTTGGAATTTTATAACGATAATAATTCGTCATTCCTGTTTTAGGATCGATTGTTGGAATAGCACAATCTTTTGTAATACGTACACCACGAATAAGCTTTGGATAATATGTAGAATATAAAACGAGTGTTTTCATTTTAAGAATATCTATAAAATATTCTTGATCAAAACAATTAAAAAGTTTTGATCCTAAAGCATATTGAAGTTGACGTAGAAGATATGTTTCGTTAAAAACCATATTTTCAAAAACCTCATTATTTTAAAAATTCATTAAAATGTCAAAAGTGTTGATAAAAATACTAATAAATACAGTCAAATAGATTTTGAAATTTTTGACATTTCTATGAAATTCAAATACTTTTAAATCAAATATGAGGGCTTAAATTATGGCCACATCACAACTTGAACGCGAATTTTATACACGAGATGACGTTTTATTAAAAGAACTTGAAACGTATTACTCTTATGTGTTGGATAACGCGAATTTAAATTATTCAAATCCAATAACAGCAAATATGTGTTATTTTAATAACACTGGTAAAGTTATAGTTGATGGACCGAAGGTTGGTAGAACTTTTGTATTTATAACTAAACCGAATATGAATTTTGCTTCGTATGAAAATATACAGAAATGTCGTATGTTTAACTACCTTACATCATCAAAAATGGGAACTACTCTTGCCCGTATGCTTATGTATCCTAAAATTGCTGGAGATATGAATTATGGAGGTTATCCAGAATTCAGTTTTAGTAAATTAGGATTAATTAAAGCACCGTGTGGTAATGGTGTTATTGGTGGTTTTCCATGTACTAGACAAAGTAACGGTACTTACGTAGCAGACATAAAAAGCGAAGAAACTATAGAGGATGCAGGTTTAAGTTTTAAACTTTCTCCAACTCTTTTTAACACTCTTCTTTCAAATACTTGTATTGAAACATCTAACGGAAAAGATATTACTCTTGAAACAAAAGAAACTGAAGGTGATTATTCAGGAAACCGTTTACAGTATGCTGGTGGTATTGATGAAACTACTGGTCCTGGAGAAATAACTCTTACCTTCCAAGATCTTTATGGATCTCCTGTAATGAACCAAATTATTCTTTGGCTTTATTATATGCATTATTGCTCAAAAGGAATTTGTAATCCGTATAAGAGTTATGTAATAAATCGTATTATCGATTATACTTGTTCGATCTATGTATTTATGCTTGACACAGACCAAAGAACTATTGTAAGATGGACAGCTTATAGAGGTTGTTTTCCTCGTTCAGTTCCATTCGGACAAATTATGCATGCAAAAGAAATTAATATGCAACAACTTGAAAATGTTCAAATTCCTTTTGCTTACAATATGGCTTGTCCTATGGATCCAATTGTATTAAATGAATTTAATATGATTGCTGAACCTGCTCTTTTGGGAAGACAAAATAACACAATTGCAGTTAATGATGAATTTCCTCCAACTGCAGTAGAGTTTTTCACTGGTAAAAATCATTGGATATCTCTGTATTAAGCTTTGGCTTTTAAATATTATTATCCACCAAATCCAAAAGATAGACCTGAAAAAGCTATGAATCCACGTTATAACATTCAGCGAGAAACTAACGTTGTTGATGATGGTAAAAATAAAAACCAAGTTATTCTTGATAGAGAAAGAAATAGATTTTATGGTTTAAATTATGATGATTCATTTTTACATCCATACATTGTAGATGGAAATAAACTTATGTTTTTATAAGGTGAAAGAAAATGGCTAGCAATATAAATATTAATAAAAACAGTATAGCTTCAACTATAACTGGATTCATCCAAGATTTGGATGAATATGTTTTACAAAGTGATGAAAGAATAAATGATACCCCAACTTCATTTATTTCACTTTTAACATCAACGTTAGCAAAGATTGGAGCATATTCATATTATAATAATCTTATGAGTAAACGTGAATGTCAACCATCAACAGCTATTCTTCATAAGTCACTTATGAGGCATCTTAAAAGTGATCAGATAAACGAAATATATGGTACTCCATCAAACTTTTCAATAATGCTCGCTTATCCTGAGCAAGATATCATTAATCTTGCTGTTGCTGATGGGGACAAATATCGATTAACTTTAAATAAAAATACACAATTTTTTATC
>JAILNW010000001.1 GCA_024691145.1 Lachnospiraceae bacterium | reverse complement strand
TGATATAGAGATGCCATTTATGGATGGTCATCAGTTAACTAAACTCATCAAGAATGATGATGTATACTCCAAGAAACCTGTAGTTATATTTTCATCAATTGTTCTCACAAGACTTCCTATATCAGGCTTTGTAAGCTGTGCATTAGCGCCAACGCTCTCTCCCTTTTTCTTCATATCTTCATTAATAATTGATGAAAATATAACTACAGGTTTCTTGGAGTATACATCATCATTCTTGATGAGTTTAGTTAACTGATGACCATCCATAAATGGCATCTCTATATCAGTAATTATACAATCAAAATCGTCTGCTCTGCCTTTTTCTTTATACTTTTCAAGAAGTTCCCATGCGTCCCTTCCATTATTAACTCTGACGATATCAGCATATCCAGCTCCAGAAAGACATTCCTTCATGAGTTTTGCAAGTAACATAGAATCCTCTGCAACCAGAATCTTCTTATTACTTCTGTCCTTTTCCTCAACTTCTTCCATATCCTCTGTTCTTAAGCTAAGTTCTGGATTAATCTCCGCTATAATTCGTTCAAAATCCAAAAGAATTATTAATCTGTTATCAATCTTAACAATTCCTGTTGCAACAGAATTATAATCATTAATTGTATCATCAGGTTTACTAATATCTTTCCATGATATTCTATGAATACCAACTACAGAATGAACATGAAATGCTAATGTAAGGAATGCAAAACCTGCAACAATCAACATATCATTCTGTGGATTAGCTGAAGGTGGCTGGTTTAGTGCTTCTGCTAAGTCAACCAAAGTTATAAGCATGTCTCTTGGCATAAATATACCTTCCACATAAGGATGTGAATTAGGTACAGGAGTTATCTTCTGATAAGGAAGAATCTCCTTAATCTTTGCCACGTTAATACCATAACAATTATTGCCTATCTTAAATTCCAATAATTCAAGTTCAGTTGCACTTGTATCCATCATAGTTTCGTTAGCCATATCATTTACCCCCTGGTGTATAAAATATTAAGCAAGAACACAGCCAATTGAATAATCATTTAATTAATTATGATCAATATCATCAAAATCATCAACATCTGCGCCGATGTTCATAGAGTGAAGTGTTCTTCTCTTTCTTCTTGCTTCTTCAGAGGCTTCCAATATGAAATCCTTAATCTTAGGGCCATTCTTAACATGTATAAGTTTTAACTCAGAATCTGTAATATCACCTGTATAGCAGACAATAGTACTAAGACCTAACATTCTTTCAAATAAAGATCTTGTAAGTCTTACGTCCTGGATCTTATACATGTAGCAAGGATCTTCAGTAATAGATAAAAAACCTCTCTTAATTGTTACTACATCTTCGTTCACAGTGTACTTCGTAAATGTCCAAGGAAGTCCTAAAAACATTATTCTCTTTCTTTCAACATACTCCATTTTAATTACTCCTTCGCAATATTATTGTATTACCTTACTAACGGCAACTTACTACTACCCTTTTCAGATGAAATTCTTATCATAACATTTTCTTCGTCAATATCATCTTCTACCTGAAAAATCGATATAGCCTCGATACTTTCACCAACAGATAGTGTAGCACTCAAGAACATTATATCATTTTCAGCCGCTGTTAACAATGGTAAATATTCTTTTTTTGTAGAAATTAATGAAAAAGAATATCCTGTACTTCCATTTATCTTTATGTCAATCGGTTTACTTCCCTTATTGACAATACTATAAACGACAATCAGAAGTTTTTTACCATCATTAGCTTCTATACGATATGCACCATCTTCATCATAATGATCCGTTACATAATAAGACTTCTGAACAATATTTACATCGCTGTAACCAAAAACAGATGCAATGTTGTTATCTTCATCTACATTTATATCGGCATCATTTTCATTTTCATTTACAGAATTTTCCTCTGAATCACCATTTTTTTCCAATTCTTCTTTTTCCTCATTATCCACAATAACGAGTTCAGAAGAAGGTGCTTTTTCCTTGATGTCTCTCTTTTCAATGGCATTGGATAATGGTGTCAGTTTCTGTCCTGAAGAAAAGAACCTGTAATCATAATTGCACTGGTACTTAAGTACAATTCCTGACATATAATCAGCAACTACATCGGTATCATTCTCCTCCAACTTAGTATACAATTCCATTTCTTTAGTGCATCCCGTACACATTAAAATTACACATACAATAAAACCTCTTACTAATACTCTCTTCATAGAAATACCCCATTTACTATCAAAAAAACAAATAGTTTTAAAGCAACAAGTATTTCCCCCTTAATACACACCTATTGCATATTTTAATTATAACATTTTTTTCCAATTTTTTCAAGAGGACAAGTTTCCTATTTTGTTTCTAGATCAAACCAGAAATCAACACCATTTTCAGTATTATTTACACCGTACTTTCTTCCATGGGAATCCATAATAGCCTTAACAATTGACAAACCAACACCACTTCCCCCATATTCTCTTGTTCTTGCTTTGTCAACTTTATAAAACTTATCCCATATTTTATCAATATCCTCTTCAGGAATATTTTTTCCTGTATTATGAATATGAACCCTGGCTATATTTTCATTAACCTCAACATAAATATTTATTTTTCTTTCACCTTCAATATGATTAAGTGCATTACTTATATAGTTATTAAGTACTTCTTCTGTCATAAACTCATCAGCCCATACATATATTGATTCCTGATTTTTAAACTCCACATTTGCTTCCTTTTGTGAAAATAATATTTCGCTTGAGCTAACAAATGTATTAATTAATGAAACTATGTCAAATCTCTCTATAGTCATCTGTGAATTTCCAGATTCAATATTATTAAGATCCAGAATCTTCATAACTATGTTGTTCATTTTCTTTGCTTCATCTACTATAACTTCACAATAAAACTGTCTGCTTTCAATATCATCATCATTAATATTCTCACTAAGTCCCTCTGCGTAGCCCTGTACAAGTGCAATAGGAGTTTTCAGTTCGTGACTTATATTGGATATAAGTTCCTTTCGCATGGTTTCATTCTTCTCTTTAACCTCAATGTCCTTAAGAAGTTCATTATTAGCAGTTTTAAGTTCCGATATTGCCTGTTTAAGTTTATCTGAAAGTTTATTCATACTTCGTCCAAGTATTGCAATTTCATCATTCTCTTTAACAACATATCTTGCTTCAAAATCAAGATCCGCCATTCTTTCTGCAATCTTTGAAATTTCAAGAATTGGTCTGCTTATCCTTGTACTAATTAAAAATGTTGCAACACTTGCAATTATACTTACAATTATACCTATATATGCAAGAAATGTATTTGACATATATGCACTTTCCTGAATACTGTCATAATTAGATGTAAGCATTATAATAGCACCAGAATTAAGTGTTCCAAGAAGTTCTATGGAATTAGCATTATTCTTTTTATTACT
>JAILNW010000352.1 GCA_024691145.1 Lachnospiraceae bacterium | reverse complement strand
CCGTTCTGTAAAAAAATGTATTTATATTTAATAGTATAATTGTATTTTTAAATGATTGCAATACTCTCTTGACAATAAATACCATTAACAGTTATTATATATATAATAATAATTATTTTTTAAGGGGTATAATAATTATGAAACAAACAGCGTTAGATAGCGTTGCATCTATGGGTGCCTTCGTGGAAAATCCTAAAAATGTGCTTACGGGCCTATATAATGGTTATCATACAACTATAGTCAAAGCAAAAAACAACATATATGAGATAAGCATTTATGCAGACAGAGGCAATTGTAGCATGAATGATTTTATGGGTTTTTTGTATGGCGAGATAGGGGTTATGCACAATGTCAAAAGTTGTTTTTATGAAAACAGCATTATTAGAGTTACCCTAAAATCAAGAAGAGATTATGAGAACAATATTAAAAATATATTAGATAATATAACAGACAAATTAAAGAAGATGCATATGACAAGTGGCTGTGGAATATGTGGAGGACATGGTGCATGTAAGGCATATTATCTTAAGAAGAAGGTTATTATATTATGTGAAGGCTGTTATGAAAGATATTATGAATCGGTATGTAACAGAAAGCTTAGCAAATGGAAGAGAAACAGATATGTTGTAAATAGCAGTGATGATTTCAATAAGGGTATTCCTTTTAAGGATAATACAATAAAAAAAGAAGATAATGTTATTCCTATACATGGTAACGTTGTACCAAAGCCAGAACCAATACCGGTAATAAAATCAGAGCCGGCACCAGCACCAAAACCAGCACCAGTAATAAAACCAGAGCCAGTTCCGGTACCGAAACCTGCACCGGTTATAAAGCCGGCACCAGAACCGAAACCGTCGCCAGTACCAAATCCAGTGCTGACGCCGACACCGGTACCTTCTATGCTGACACCAAGAACAAAAACTAAAGCAGGTCATACAAGATATATTATAAAGAATGGACAGCTTGTTCCTATGGATCAGGAAAAAGTAAGCAGGCTTATACCAGCAGAGACTGAGACAACCAGTGGAACACTTGCACTTGTTACAGAGAATGATACTGTAACCACATTTCCAACAGTTTTATTAGGAAATAATGAAGGAACGCCTAATGGCAAGAGTGTATTAACTGGTATTGTTGGAACTGTGGCAGGAGCAGTAGGAGCGATATTTTTGTGGATACTGGCATATGAATTACAGTTCAGGATATTTAAGTTTAATACTATAACTGAATTTGCTGCAATTGCTACGTCGCTTCTTATGCTTTTGGGATATGCAAAGTTTACTGACAAGATTACATTAAAGGGTATAATAGCTGTTAATATAAGTATTATAGTAGTGTTATTCCTTGCATATAATATTACCATAGCTCTCAATATTTCTGATTATACAAAACTTACAGGAGAAAATATGGGATTTATTGATGGGATAAAAGAGATACCTGCACTTATTAAAAACAGTCTTCCTAACAGAAGGGTATACATAAAGTCTCTTGTGGGCTCGTATATATTGGCACTTGTTGCTGATGTATTTACTATTTATATTTTGAAGAATAGAACTGAATATTATAGATAACCAAAGCCATTGCGGAAAACGCAATGGCTTTGGTTATTTTACATAAAAAAATTGCGAAATTTTGTACATAATATTTTGTTAAAAAACTTGAATATATATGTAATAATTGTTAAAATATAATTAGAAAGTTAAAAATAGTTTAATAAATACGTAATAGTGACTATAATAAGTCTTTAAATATGATGTATGTAATTGGTATTTTTATACTGTTCGGGATTAAATTATATATGTTGATGTTATAATTTAAAGTTTATATGGTTGGGTCTAGTTATTATTCGATATTTATGGATTGTGTCGAAGAAGGGAATGTTTTATATGTTGAAAAAGGAATTTTATGGATTTGTTATGGCGGCAGCCATGATTTCATTACTGCCTGGCGTAGCAGCAGATGTATCGGGAGATACAGGAAGTGGCAGTGATGAAAAGAGCGAAAGTAGTAAAGATTGTAGCGATTGGTGGGGGAATGGCGGTTATGACTGTGACTGGTGGAAAGACCAGGGAAATGGCTGCGACTGGTGGCAAGAGTGGTCTAAAGATGGCAATGGTTGTGACTGGTGGTGGCAGAATGGTGATTGCGATGGAAACTGGGACAAAGGAGACTGTAGTGACTGGTGGAAAGACCATAAAGGAGATGAAGACAGGGGGTGTGATAAAGACAAAGATGTAACTGATAACAATGAAGAAGGAAAACGAAGAAGAGGGTGTGATAAGGACAAAGATAAAAAGGAAGAGAGTGGTAGCGAAGAAAAAGATAAAAAAGATGACAGTAAGAAAGACGAAAGTAAAAAAGATGAAAGTAAAAAGGATGAAAAAGTAGATAATAATAAAGATAAAAAAGATAAAAAAGAAAAAGATGAAAGTAAAAAAGAGAATGAAGGTAATGATGGAGAGAAAGGAGCTAAGGATTCTAAAAAAGATGATAATAAAGAACCGAAGACAGCAGATGCAACTAAAGCAGGTGCAGCAGCTTCAGTTCTTGGAATCACAGCAACTGTAATGACAAAGATAATAAAGAAAAGGAGAATGTTAACAAAATTCTAAAGTAAATAATAATGAAATATTAGAAGATATAAGAATATATTTTCTAATATTTCATTATGATTTACATTAGAATTTTGTTAATATTCTCTTTTTTTTTATTATCTTTATCATTAAAATTGCTATGATTGCTAGAAAT
>JAILNW010000347.1 GCA_024691145.1 Lachnospiraceae bacterium | reverse complement strand
TATTCTGCTTCTGGAAATATATGATCTACTTGAGAAGATACAGTATTTTCTCCTACTCCAACATTCTTTTCTTCATAAAAATCTTTTGGTTTATAAGAGTTAATTAAACATAAAACAGCCTTACCAAAAGCACTCTGTTTTGTAGTTGCTAAATATTTATTAGTGTTCCACATAACTCCATTCCTAATAATTGCAGGTTCACTGCCTCCAGAAATCCATGTTAGTAAATTTTGATAATCCTCACGAATTTTATTGTCTGTACCTTCTGTATAACGTGATGTAAGAGCCGAACAATAAAAGAATACCTTCATCTTTTGAGAAATGTTCGATCTTGCTGTCATTTGTAAATTATTATACTCTTTATTTATAAGTACTGCTGCATACAGAGGAATAATAGGTTTATACGGTACAATGCTCAAACTTTTTTTCGTACCTGCACCATAGTCATCGAGCAATTCCATTGTCATTCTAATTCCATCAATTGCCTTGTCCCAATACATATCTATATCGCTCTTATTCAATGTATCAGCCAATGCATTTTTCTTAGGAGATTTGCTTGATAATAACGCTATCGTTTGTAAAACTACAGTTTCTTCATTATCCAATACCAATTTTACATAACTGTTTTTCTTTGCTTCATCAACTTTATCCTTTAAATTTATTCCTTGTCTCATAAACTTTGCAACACAAATATCAAAAGCAGACAACTTCAAACCAGTAGAATTTATTGTTTGAAATACTTTACAAACCGCATCTAAAGGCAATTCTTTCGGAAGTTCTACTACTGGAAATTCATACTCAAAAATCGAATCTAAATAGTCTCCCAATCTTCCATCTAAAAAATCATATATATTTGCTTTTTCAGCATTATTTCTTATACTATCCTTATACGTTTTTAATTTTTCTCTCATCGTCTTGGCATCTCTAATAAAAGAAAGTGGAATCAATCCATCATCCAGCTTTTGATCAGGGAAGTCCATATGACGCTTATCAACAATTAATTCCTCAAATTCTATTTCATTTTTTTATTCTCTTTGTCCAATTCCATCAATTTTATATAGTCAAGAAAATATGTTTTATTACCTAAATTATAAAAAGCACAATAACATGATGTTAATCTTTGTTGACCATCTAATACCAAAAACTCCACATTAGAGTTCTGTTTAGATGCATCAGTATAACTAAACGGCATATCTGGAATAATCAAATTGTTATAATCAACCGCCAAAAACAACAATGTTCCAGCAGGGTGATCACATTGAATAGAATCTAATAACTTTTTTACTTTTGGAGCAGTCCATTTATAATCTCTTTGAAATGATGGCAATTTTATTTTACCACTATCAATGTCAGCTAATAAATCTCTTAATTTTTCTTTTTTTGGCGTAAAATTCCCCATAACACTATTGTCTCCTTTCATTCCACTATAACATACAACTTCTTTACTATTCATCTATTATGATATCAAAAATTTTTTCTTCTACAACTTTTACACACTCATCAACATTCTTCTTTATATCATTCCCCCAAAACCTAATAACATTCCAGCCTATAAACATTAATTTCTTATTTATTTCATCATCTCGCTCTCTATTCCTAGATATCTTGTTTATCCAAAATTTACTGTTATTGCTTTTTTCCAATTTTGATTTTAATACTTCCCAATCTTTTCCATGAAAAAACTCTCCATCACAAAATATTGCTATCTTATATTTTGTGATGACAATATCTGGTTTTCCAGGTAATTCTTTATAATTCTTTCTATATCTTATTCCCTTTTCATACAACGCCTTTCTTAATAATACTTCTATCTTAGTATCTTTAGAACGAATATTCTGCATATTCTTGTGGCGCTGTTCCTTGGTTAATACATCCACTATAATCCCTCTCTTTAATTATTGTTAATTGAAAATCATACGTGAGATCTCCCATTTTCTACCATCTTAACAATTATACAAATATTATTTTTATGCTTTATTGTATAAAATTTTCATATCTTTATAACTTATTTATTCGATAAGACCTCAAACATGCAGATAAATTATACTTATCATTTCAAAATTTATATTTAATTAATAAACAAAGCATCCCTGTGGTATTCCATATATTTTAACAACCTTTCAGACGGTTTTAAATCTACTATTATTTCTTTTGATATATGTAACCTGCTAACATTTTGTTCTCCTAAAAAATTTGAAATAATCATTTTTCCTCTATCATCAAATGTTATAAGTCCATAATCAAACAATCTATCCATATTAGGACATAAAAGTAATCCATTTTCAATATCAATTCTTTCTTCATTATCACATATAACCCATGGTTTAATATGACTTGCAATAAGCAATCTTGTCCTATCAATTCCTGTAACTACGCATTTTCCATCATATTTTTGGATCAAACCATCTCTATACTTCCCCTGTCCAATTCTTGATTTAATCAATATCTGCTTTTCAGTCACAGTTAATTTATTTGAATTTAATATTAACTCTTCTATTTCTCTTTCTTTAATGTTCTCTTCAGTATATTCTCGTAAGAAGTATCTAAATTTTTTTAGAGAACTGCTATACATATTATTTCCGACTAGATTTTTGTGTATAAAGTACTCATTATTTACAATATTCAATACCGCAATATCATATTCTACACAATCCATTTCTATCAAACTTTTATATATAATTCCACATTCAAGCATTTCATTAGATATGGTGTTTATAGCTCTTTGATATTTATAAATAGAACTTTCAGCTAAACTTGTATTTACTCTCATCCAATTTGAAAATTCATCAAGTATTGTCATCTTATATCACTTCCTATTGTTTTTGTGTAACTATCTGAATCTCACTTGTAAATTTAATTTTATAAACATTTTCCCTTCTTCTTCATACAAACTCATA
>JAILNW010000340.1 GCA_024691145.1 Lachnospiraceae bacterium | reverse complement strand
TGGGTATATAAGTCCTATATACCATTTCTTTTTTGTAGATAAAGTAAGCTGTATGGCAGGTGATGCAAGCAGTATGAAGAATATAATAATAACAGGAATATAAACCCATATGCTTACTTTTTGTGCACTGCCGGCAGTCTCAGTAACAGCATCATTTGTTACAGTCTCAGTTGCTGCAAGAAGTATAGTATTCATAAAATTAATCATATAACCAGTCCCCTTTCTTTAATTATAATACCATTTTTTTCTTGAATATACAATATATTTATGTTCTTATATCAAAAGAATATCTCTTTAATGAAGAGGATGCATTATCCTTATCCATAAAGTTATCTATAAGTTCAGTTGTTTTTTCTTTTTTCACAACACGTGAGTTAAGTAAAAAGCCCTTTTCCATAAGTGCATATTCAAGTACTTCCATGTTTTTTTCAATAAGCTCAAGTGTGTAGTCGTCAGTAACATTAAATGTAGCATTAATATTGTTATTATTAAGGTTTAAATTAATGTCCATTGGTCCAAGAAACTGCATATCAAGGTGCAGAAGTACACTTATATTGTTTTTGTCCCTTAACAGATTCTTCTTGCTTGTCATAACATAAAGGTCGCTGTGAACATTCTGGTTACGCATTTTAAGTGGAATCTGCACATAAGTCAGCATATCGTTAATAGTATTCATGAAGTCAATATTGTCACGGGTTCCTTTAAACTGTCTCGAAAGATTGCCAGATATATCATTATCTGGAAGTTTTTCTTTTATTACATCATTGATTTCATTCAGCTGTTTATACATTTTTTTATAAGTTTTCTCAATGGATTTATCATTTTTAAGGTCCTCTGGTGATATAGTCCAGTTGTTAATAAGGGCTTCGCTTACTATAGACTTATATTCTTCAGAGGTAAGAAGCTTCGAAACCTGTTCCGGTGTGGCATTAGGAAGAAGCTTTGCAATATCATTAAGAATATCATTGGCAGAGATACTTCCATCCCAGATATTCTTGGTTATCTGTTCAAAACCAGGTATATCAGCCAACTTTGATACAATCTGTCCTTTATTAAAAGTATTCATAAATGATGATAATTCTGCGTTGTTACGCTGCATTGTCTGGTAATTATCAAGAATAGTAGTAATAGTAGGATTTTCAAAGGCATCTTTATGAAACATAAGATGTCCTTTGGCTGTATCATAATTGTAATTATTATTTATATTGTTATTGCTGAAATTGCTTATATTATTTTTAAAATTATTACTGCTTTGTGGGTTATTAACAGTATTATTCCTATTAGGATTAAGCATGCCCTGTCTTAAAGGTATAGAGCTGCTTTCTGGTTTATAGCCTGAAACCCTGTAATCATCAAGCTCATCAGCTATTTCCCTGGATTTTAAAATGGCATTAGCAACATCTTTTAATGGAGCAGTACCCTTTTTTATATTTTCCATAAGTGCAGGCTCAATGTCGTAAGGCTCCAGTATAGCTGCAACTTCCTTTGCAGCATCAGGATACATATATGCAGTTGAAACAAGTGGATTATTGTTCTGATGAACTTTAGCATCAATTTCTGATATAATATTAACTAGCTTCTGGTTAAAGTTAAGAAGTTCTTCAGGTTTTCCCTGCTTTACAATCTCATCAAATGTTTCAGGAACGCTTGCAGCAATTGAATCAAGTTCTTTAACTATACGGTGTTCGTAGTTGCAATACTTGTCAAACTGCTGTGCATTGGTGCTGTTTACAGGAATGTTATGTTTATTCATAAGAACAAGAGTCTCAACACTAATATTTTTGTTGGAGAGACTTTGTCTTTGTATATTCATGATTGTATTCTTATCTAAGGACATGTTGTGCTTTAAAAGCTGTGATACAATCTCTATATTCTTGTCATTTGAAGGGAGATTGGCTTCTTCAAGAGCCTTAAATATCATGGAATTTTGGGTAAACTTAACAGCCTCGTAATTATCAATTACGGGTCCGTTAGCTGTATCGCTTAATTGAAAACGTATTGTCTGGCCGATATTAAGGGAAGAACTGTCATAAATCTTAGCACTGATTTTGGTACCGTCATCAAGTCTTATAACGATATCATTGTTTTTAAGATCCACAATCTCACCTTTAAGCATCTGTTTTGGATTCTGGCTTGAAGCATTAAATGGCATGCCAGAGCCATCTCTTGTAACATTAGCAATATTTTGTATATTAGAATATCCACCTTTGGATAATGCATTTATGTTGTTAA
>JAILNW010000332.1 GCA_024691145.1 Lachnospiraceae bacterium | reverse complement strand
AGCTAAAGGCAAGTACAAGGATTACTTTTCTGGAATGGTATATTTTTTGGGAGATTCATACACGGATGCATGTTTTCTCTCCAGATATCATCTTTTTGGACTGATTCGCTTTTTCTGAATATTTGTATATACATTCTTTATTTTTATTATCATTAAATGCATATTGGGATTCTATTATCGAATCATATCCTTTATCTGTTAAATAATTACCTCCTACAAATACCGCTCTATAATCAGGAGTAGACTGAAAACATGCATCTGTTTCTGAATTTCCCAAAAAATATACCATTCCAGAAAAGTAATCATTGTACTTGCCATTAGCTATTTTATCTAAATTCTCTTTGCTTAAGCTTATTTCATTATAATCATCAGAACTAATCATATTCATTGAAAACATAAATTCTTCTGATTTTGCTTCATAATTCATGCCTTCTTTTGCACAAGAAATAATATATTCTAACCTGTTCTTTAATTCTTCACCATATAAATATTCATCCTTTTGTTTTACATCTAAAACGTGAAGTTCATCATTTTCTGTAAAAACAACATCAAAATCCCCTTTATAAAGATTAACATACTTTCCTGTGGCTAACTCAGATATATCTTCTTCAATTTCATCTCTAACCCTCTTTATATTATCTACCTTATCGCTTTTTTTAATTTTGCTAAGATACTCATACTTTATATCATTTTGACCTTTTGAATCCTTTTTGCTATCATCGGCTTTGTCTTTATCATTACAGCCTGTTAACAAAACTCCCGCAAGTACCACATATAATAATCCCTTTTTCATATTTATTAATCCTTTCTCACAAATATATTAACAACTACATTAGTATTTTACATTATAATATTATTTTCCACAAGTTTTTTACTCCAGTTCTTTATAACTAAAATATCCTGTTTTAGTACCTGCACTGCCTTCTGGTGAATCAGAATACCTTATTGTCTTTTTCTTTTCATTATGTCCTATATAATACTTGTCCCACAAAAAGCTGAAGGAATCATCATCACTGCTATATTCAGGGGCTCCATATTCCTGTGCGTACACACAGGATATTATGTAGTCCTTCTTATAATATCCGCTTACATTTCCCCTTTGCTCATCATTCATCATAAATACATACAAATAATTGTTTTCACCTAAACCAAATGTAGGATCAATATGATAATTCTTGCCATTTATCTCAACATAGGACCACTGATGTGGTTCTAATTGTTCACTGTCTCCTGACATTGTAGTTGCATTTACCCCTGCCTGAACAAGTAAATATGAATATGCAGAAGATAACTCATGACAAATACCCTTATGTTCAATAAATGGACGGTAGCTGTTAGTTTCCTCCACAAACTCATATTCCATTCTGTTATATACATCATAATCATATTCATAATTATGTACCATGTACAAATATAGTTTTAAACATTTTTCAAAGTCACTATCATCATCATCCAGATATTCATTAAGAATACTTTCCGTAAGTTCAATGAATTCTTCCTGTTTTTTTAGATATTCATCCACAGGAATCAGATAATTAATCTTTCCATATCCATCTGTAACCTCGTAAGCACCATAAGTAACATCTGTATATGCACCTGCAACAGGCAGACAAATTCCTCTCATCTGCCCCATAACCCAGTCATAAGTAAACTGGTCAGGACATTCAAACATTTCTTCACCCTTCATAAGAGCATCCACAATATTAAACCATGTGTTAACCATCTTTTCCCCGAAGATATCTTTTTCATACTGAGAAATGGCATAAGGATTAAACTTATAATGAGACTCTTTACTTTCCTCTGGCTCTGGCTCCTTAGTCTCCTTAATGACTTCTGCTTCTTTTGTAACTTTTGGTGCTTTTGTTTTAGCCTCTTCTTTTGTATTCTTTTTGCTGCAGCCAGCAAGACACATAATCAGAATTAATGCTAACAATACTCTCTTCTTCATAGACATTCCCTCTTCCCGAATTAAAAAGAATCTATAAGTTAATTATAATAAATCTTAAAAATATTTACAACATACTATTGACTTTAAAAAAATCCCGTGCTATACTTTGAGACATAAGTTATAAAACTTACAGATACTATTGTTCAGATTTCGAAAGGAGGATTACTACTATGAGTCAGTATAAGATATTTAGCAATTCAACAGCTAACACGAGAGGTATAGTTATCCTTCGTTGTGATTTTTAATAGGATAATTCTGTTTTTCTATATTTGTCATAACATGTGGATTTCTGCACCTCTTAGATAAGGTGTATTTTTTGTACACTTTTTTAAGAAGAAAGGAATTACATATGAATTTACCAATAACAGTTAATCAAGAAGAATTAATGGATATTTTACTTAACATTGCACCTGTAAGACCAATATTTATATGGGGTGCACCAGGAATTGGAAAGTCAGCTCTTGTTGAAGAGTTTTCTATCTCAGTAGGACTTGAATGTGTTTCACTTTTAGGAAGCCAGCTTGCTCCAGAGGATATAATTGGTATTCCAAAAATCAATGGAGATACTTCTGTATTTATGCCACCTAAGATGATTGCAAGAAAAGAACCTTACGTTCTCTTTCTTGATGAGCTTAATGCTTGTTCACAGGAGGTACAGAAGGCTTTTTACAGTTTAATTTATGAAAGAAGAATCGGAGAATACCACCTTCCAGAAGGAAGTATAATAATTGGAGCTGGTAACAGAGCTCAGGATTCTGCAATAGTTAAAACCATGTCCTCTGCTCTTATAAACAGAATGTTTCATGTTCAGCTTAAACCAGATGTTAAAAACTGGCTTGCCTGGGGATATGGGCATGGGATACATCCATGGATTACAGAGTATATTAACCAGAGACCTGACCATCTCTTTTCAGAACCACCTAAGACAGAAGAACCATTTTCAACACCAAGATCATGGCATATGCTCAGTGATGCCCTTAAGGAATTTGGCGCAGGTGAAAAGGAAGTTTCTGCTGAAACAATAAAAATGCTTGCCTACGGATGTATATCTCCCAGCCACGCTGGCATGTTTGCGGCTTTTGTAAAACAGGTTGGTAACAAATATCTTTTAGACAGCATAATTAAAGGGGATGAAAGATGGCCAGATGCCCCTTCTGACAGAGACGTGTTATATTTTCTTGCACAGTCATTCAGAGCAAGACTTATACATGACCTTCCAAAACAAAAGTCAGATATTAATATTGAAAATCAGTACCTTACACACAGAGCCAAAGCTCTTATAAAGGAACTTGCAAAAATCAATTACGAACTTGCCCAGATGGTTGTTTCTGCAGATGATGGAAAACTTCTTCCAGAGTGGTTTATGATTGAGATTATAAGAGACCTTCCAAGACTTGTGGTTAAAGGAGCGTAGTATGGGAAAACAGCAAAAAGAAGACTTTAATTTAAAACAAATTAATCAAGGTATAGATATTGTTTCAAATAATGATATTTTTTCAAACCTTGTAAAGTATTATATTACTATAAAAGATAGAAATACACTAGGAAGAAACACTCCTGCCATTTCAAATTTTGATGGGTATATATTTTTAAATAAAGATGTTAACCTTAAGGGTGAACAGTGGGCTTTTGCCATATGTCACTGTATACTTCACAATTGTTTTGGACATTATGACCTTGATAAGGTGCCTGGTTACTTCGAAGAAAAATCTGACGGAAAAAAGGTTAAAAAGGCTAAGTTTAATCAACAGCTTTGGAATATAGCATGTGATATATATATTGATAAATTTTTAAATGATTTAAAAATAGGAAAACCAGTTCATGAATCCCCTGTTGGCACTATTCCTGATTATATTATGGAGGATGAAATAAAGATTTATAACTATCTTATTAATAACAACTGGAGCATTAATAATCATATTTATGGTGTTGGAGATAAAACTGCCATGGATATGGAGGGACTTAATAAACCTGTTGTTTATACTCCTAAGTACTGGCACCTTAGATGCAATACCTTTGCAGAGGACTTTGCCCACTATCTTGCTAAAAGTGTTTCAAAGGTTATAAATGACGCTTCCTGTACAGAAAGAGATAATTCCTTTGGCAGAGAAATTGCTAACTGGTTCGTCAGCTCATTTCCTTTGCTTGGTGCTATTGCCTCTTCCTTTAAGATTATAGACAGTACCGAAGAATGTAGAAAATACGATATAAGCATTGCTGCGGTTGATGCATATGAAGGTATTATCTATATTAATACTGCTAATAGTTTTTCTAAGGAAGAATGGAAATTTATAATGGCTCATGAATTTCTTCATGCTGCCCTTTTACATCATAACCGAAGTGCAGGAAGGGACCACTATCTTTGGAATGTTGCAACTGACTACGTAATTAACGGCTGGCTCCATGACATGAAGGTTGGAGTCATGCCTGTAGATATACTTTATGATGAATCCCTTAAAAATATGTCTGCAGAAGAAGTTTATGATGAAATTGTCTGTGAATTAAAAAAATATATGAAAAAAGATACATTCAGAGGCTACGGAAAAGGTGATATATTAGGAAGAGGCGCTGCTGGAACTTTTGGAAAAGCAAAGGAAGGTATGTCACTTGATGACTTTTACCGAAATGCCCTGTCACAGGGACTTGAGTATGAAACAAATGTACGTGGAAGAACTTTAATTCCTGCTGGACTTATTCAGGAAATCAGAGCTCTCTCTGTACCTCCTGTTCCATGGGACGTTAAGCTTTCAAGGTGGTTTAATGAACACATAAAACCTCTTGAAAAACATAGAAGTTATGCACATCCAAGCAGAAGGCAAAGCAGTACACCTGATATTCCAAGACCCAAGTATGTAAGAAGCGAAGATGAAGATAAAGCAAGAACCTTCGGCGTAATTATAGATACATCTGGTTCTATGTCAGTAAACGAAATCGGAAAAGCTCTTGGAGCAGTTGCAAGTTATGCAGCTTCAAGAGATGTGCTTGCAGCCAGAGTTATATTTTGTGATGCCACAGCCTATGATGCAGGATACATGACTCCCTGTGATATTGCCGGAAGGGTTAAGGTTATTGGACGAGGCGGAACAAGGCTTCAGCCTGGCATAAATATGCTTCAAAATGCAAAGGATTTCCCTAAAGACGGACCTATACTTATAATTACAGATGGCGGAATCGAACCACACCTTGATATAAAAAGAGAACACGCATATATCCTGCCCTCTGGATGCAGCCTGCCATTCAGGGCAAAAAATGTATTTACAATGTAAGAAAAGCTATTGTGTTTAAGATTACTTCTTAACACAATAGCTTTTTATTTTCTATTTTAAAATATTTTCAACGAATTCCTTAGCTTCCTCTATTCCTCCACTGTTCTTAAAGCTTTCCGATACTTTCTTTGCTGCTTCTTTATACCTTGTATCCTTAATAACACCATTAACTATATTAAGTATATCCTCTGGAGTGCTTTTATCATTTAACATAACGCCAGCACCTAATTCCTCAGTTCTTCTGGCAACAGCTCCCTGTTCAGGTGTCTGAGGACACATAACAAGAGGAACCTCATAATATAAAGCTTCTGAGGTTGAATTCATACCACAATGTGTAATAAATACGTCAGCAATTGATAAAACAGCCATCTGGTCCACTGACTTGTAAACCTTAATATTCTCTGGCAGTTCCCCAAATGAAACATCATTTGTTCCAAGAGCTATAATAACCTGATAATCAGTCTTTTTAAAAGCCTCGATACAATTACTATAAAAATTCTCATTCTTAACAACTGTACCTAATGAAATATACACAGTTGTATCCTTTGTTTTCTTAACTTCATTCTCCACAGCACGCATTGAAGGTCCGATAAATTTGTATTTATCAGAAAATGTATCCGCACAAGGCTGAAAAAACTTAGAAGTATACACTATAGTATTCGTTTCATTGTCATTCTGGACAATATCAAGAATATTCTTTATTGGATATCCCTTTTCCCTTAACCTGTCAAGCTGCTTATTAATCTTTGGCATAGAAAATAGCATCTTCAAAGTTTCCATAATACCACGCTTCATATATGCTGATGAATATCTGTTAAATGCAAATGTTGTAGTTGAAGATATAAAAGGAATATTAAACTTCTTTGCAGTAAGTTTTCCCCAGTATGCAATTGAATCTGTTATTATAAGATCAGGTTTTATCTCCTCAATATTCTTTGCAATCATTTCATCAAGAGAAAGAGTCGAACAAACCAGAAGTTCCACAGCAAAAGCCATATCTTTTCCTACTCTGTCACCATTTTCCTTATCTTCCATATCAAAATCATAACCATCACAGCTAACAAACTTTGCACCTGCATTTTCAAGTTTTTCCTTGAAATCATTAAATGAAAAATAATATATCTCATGTCCGGCATCAGTCAACGCCTTAACCAATCCAAGAGTAGGATTAGTGTGGCCATGAGCAGGCACGCAAAACCATGCAATTTTCATATTTCAGCACCTCTTTTACTTTGTGAACTATTTATTTTTTGATATATTTATAATATTCATACAAAGGCTTGCATAATCTATACCTAATACTGCTGCCTCCTGTGGAAGAAGTGATGTAGGGGTCATACCTGGCAAAGTATTAGCTTCAAGACAGAATAACTCTTCATCTTCGTTCATAAGAAAATCCACTCTTGCATAGCACTTAATTCCTAATGCTTCACAAACCCTTTCTGCAAGTCCTTGCATCTCCTTTGTTTTCTCCTCTGAAAGTACCGCTGGGCAAATATCTTCAGCTGCTCCCTTTGTGTACTTTGTTTTGTAATCATAAAATCCTTCTTTAGGAACTATCTCAATTATTGGATAAGCCTTTCCGTTAACAACTCCAACGGAAAACTCTCTTCCCTTTACATAATCCTCAACTAATACCTCATCTTCTATAGCAAAGGCCTCATCAAGATACTTAACATAATCTTCCTTATTATATGCAATGAACACACCTATACTTGATCCGCCATTAGTAACCTTTATTACCTTTGGAAAAACAAGTTCATCTGTATTGCTGTCTGCATTTTCTTTAGTCAGTAAAAATGATGATGGTGTTGGAATATTCTTATTAACCAAAACAGCTTTTGTTAAAGCCTTATCCATAGCTAATGCTGAACTCTTATAATCAGTTCCTGTATACTTAATATTCATAAGTTCAAAAGCTGCCTGAATTTTTCCATCTTCACCATTTTCTCCATGTAAAGCCAAAAATACCATGTCTGCTTTTTTGCATATGTTAATAACATTTTCTCCAAAATAAGATTCACTTCTGCTTAATTTATTATCAAACACAAGTTCCTCCCAGTCAGTATCAGTTCCAAATGCCACATCTGTTGAATAATTGCTATTAACATCAATATAAATAACGTCATTTTCTTTAAATGACTTTAATGCTCTGTATATTTCTCTTCCAGAAACAAGAGATACCTCTCTTTCTGTACTGTTTCCACCTGCTAAAACTACAATGTTCATAATATATTACTACCTTTCTAATTCTATTTTCTTTACAATTGTATCACATGGCCTTTAATTCTTCAAGTTTACAAAAAAAGTGGCCAATTTTGCAATTGACCACCAGGGATGTATTTATTAATTATTATCTTTACTTATTTACTTTCTGATAAGCTTCCATTGTTATAGTAGTAAACACCTTTACTTAACACATAATCATTACCATTATTGTTATCCCAGTTACCATTTCCATCATTGAAGCAGCAAGTCATAGTCTCGTTACCCTGAACGTTAACTTCTACCTTATGAGTATATCCAGCAACCTCGTTGCATTCCTCCATCTGAATTCCAGGAACTGAAGTCCATGCACCACGAATTGAGTAATGAAGATATGGTGTATCACAACCTGTGTAGTAAATTACTACCTTATCATCTTCAACATTTTCCTTGATTTCATCAATCTGTCCATTGAAATATGTATACTTACCAGCCTTGAATGTATAATTCTTTCCGTTATTGCTATCCCAGTTGTTGTTACCATCGTTAAAGCAGCAAGTTAATTCCTTAGAATCCTTAAGATCAATAGTTGCAACATGTG
>JAILNW010000321.1 GCA_024691145.1 Lachnospiraceae bacterium | reverse complement strand
CACTTAATAGTGAGAATATTATTGCCAATGAGGGTAAGGTAACCTTTGATATTATGTTTAAGGCTATTGTGCCTGAGACATATGAACGAAAGCATATGTTTATTAATCTTGAAGCTCAAAAAGCTTTTAATGTAGGTTATCCAATTGCTAGCAGAGGTGTGTTTTATTGTAGCAGGATGCTTTCAAAACAATATGGAGAGGTATTTACAAATTCTCGCTATGATAAGTTGCAGAAAGTAACAAGCATATTTCTTTGTAACAATGTAACTGATAAAGTTCATAAAAATACTATTACAAGTTTTGAACTTAACGAACATAACATATATGGCAGTATTACTACAGACAAAAGTGCATATGACCTACTGTCAGTAGTCATCGTATGTTATAATGATAAAGATAATAGTACAGCTAACGAATTAATTAATATGCTTTCTGTATTATTTTCTAATAAGATTACTGCAGATAAAAAGATTAATATGTTGTCGTCCAAATATGGAATTCCTATGACAACTGATTTTAAAGGTGAGGTGAACAGTATGTGTAATATGAGTCAGGGATTAATCGAACAAGGTATTGAACAAACTACCATTAATTCCATGTTCTATCTTATTAACAATAAACACTGGGATTTCAAAGATTGCTTTGAGATGTACAATATACCAGAAGAAAAACAGGCTACGTATATCGAAGCTGTTAATGAGTTGATTAATAATAGTAACAATTAACGTTAACTAAACATATTTGCAATACACCTGGTCTCTGAGATACTTTATCTTAGAGACCTTTTTCGTGTTTTATTCGTATCTTTTAAAAAACATCTTGACTTTCCCTTATCTGTATGGTACTATCATATTGTATATTTCGTGTATAACGCACTACAAATAATTAAACGAAAGATGGTAATATAGATGAAACTTAGTGAAAAAATAAAAAATGCAAGAATAGCAAAGAAACTGTCCCAAAAGGAACTTGCAGTCCTTACTGGAGTATCAGAACGAACAATACAAAACTACGAATTAGACGCAAGACTGCCAAGAACAAGAGCTACATATGAAGCCCTTGCTAATGCACTTTCTGTAAGCGTAGAATCACTGCTTGATGATAATGCATCATTTATACTTACAGCAACTGAACAGTATGGTGCTCGTGGTGCAAAGCAGGCTATGGATATGGTAAATGATATTGCTGCCATGTGGGCCGGCGGTGAGATGGCTGAGGAAGATATGGATACCATTATGCAGGCCATGCAGGAAGCATATTGGGAAGCAAAGAAGAAAAACAGGAAGTTTGCAAAGGATCCTTCTAAAGAAAACAACCAATTAAACTAAGGAGGCTCTCTCATGGATGACAGACTATTTAGCATACCAGAAAAACTTATTTCCCAGTATAATACAAGGGATCCATTTATCATATCCCATGAAAAAGGGTTCACTGTAAAGTATCTTGATTTAAAAAAGCAAAAGGGCTTTTGCACCAACATATATAACAACTACTTTATATTTATTAATGAGAATCTTAGTGAGCAGATGAAAAAGATGACCTGTGCACATGAACTGGGGCATATTATATTTCATAAGGACAAGCTTGCAAGAAGCCATAATGGCAGCTTTAAAAAATTAATAGAGATGGAGCTTTTTGATATAAAAGACAATACAGAATATGAAGCAAACCTTTTTGCTGCCAACCTCCTTATAGATACTGATGAGATGATGAATCTGCTAAAAGAAGGATATGACATAGTACACACGGCAAGTACCCTTGATGTTAATGTTAACATGCTTGCCATTAAACTTCTTGAGATGCCTGGCATGGATCTTAAACTTCCATTTACAGTAAACAGAAAATTTCTCGGAAGTATCGGGGACAGTGCTGACTCTGTACAATGATTATATATGTCAGGGAGTGATTAAGTTTGAATTCATACATTGCTATTGACATGAAGTCCTTTTATGCCTCCGTTGAATGTGTGGCAAGAGGACTTAATCCTTTAACAACCAATCTTCTTGTAGCCGATGATAGTCGTACAGACCAGACCATATGTCTTGCTGTATCTCCGAGTCTTAAAGCTATTGGTGTTCCCTCAAGACCAAGACTCTTTGAAGCAAAAAGAGCCATAGCTGATTATGAGAGACGTACAAGAAGAAAGGTTAATTATATTACTGCTGTACCACGTATGGCTCTTTATGAAACAGTCTCTGCACAGATTTATTCTATAATATTAAAGTATGCTTCTGCTGATGATGTTCATGTATATTCCATAGACGAAAGTTTTATAGATGCCACACCATATCTTATACATTACGAAGAAGAAGCTTCAGCTACCAGAAAGTCTCCTGCATATGTTATGGCCATGACCATAATTAAAGAAGTTTTAAAAAGAACAGGAATTACAGCAACAGTTGGTATTGGAACTAATCTTTACCTTGCCAAAGTTGCCATGGATATAGTAGCAAAAAAATCTGCTCCGGATAAAGATGGTGTGCGTATTGCAGAACTTAACGAAACCTCTTATTGTTATCTTCTTTGGGATCACAGGCCTCTTACGGATTTTTGGATGTTAGGACCAGGAAAAGCAAGACGACTTGAAAAATCCAATATATATACATTAGGTGATGCTGCTCTTCTGTCACAGTATAATGAAGAATGGTTTTATAAAACCTTTGGGATAGATGGAGAGATATTTCTTGCACATGTATGGGGACAGGACCCTGTAACACTAAAGGATATTAAGAATTACCGTCCGGATGGACACAGTCTTTCAAGCGGTCAGGTACTTCCACGTCCATATAAATATAAAGAAGCAAGGCTCGTATTTTCTGAGATGATTGATATGCTGTGTCAGAATATGTTTGCAAAGTCCTGTACTGCTCCTAGTTTTTCATGGTTCGTAAGCTATGATTATAAATCCCTTGAGGAAGTGCCTTATTATGATGGTGAGGTTGTTGTTGATTACTATGGAAGACTTCATCCTAAGCACAGTAATGGCACTGTAAGGATGCCTATGGATACTAACTCACAGGCTACCATCCTGCCACGAATGCTTCATTCCTTTGATACTAAATGTGACCACAGACTATTATTTCGGAGACTCAACATATGTGCTCAGGGTGTACATGAAGACTCAGGATGTTACCAGCTTAATTTCTTTATTGATTATGATTCACTTGAAAAGGAAAGAAAACTTCAGGGAGCCCTTTTGGAACTTCGAACAAGATTTGGAGCAAATGCAGTATTTAAAGGAAAAAACATGCTTGAAGGTGCAACCCAGTTAGAAAGAAATATGCAGATTGGTGGGCACAGAGCGTAAAAAAGAGCTTTGCAATTTTTGCAAAACTCTTTTTTAAACGTGTGCGAGAAGATTCGAACTCCCGACCTTCTGATCCGTAGTCAGACGCTCTATCCAGCTGAGCTACGCACACATATATATCCATATTGGAAAAATCTCTTATGAAAAAAATAATAGAATTCCGTAAACGAAATTCTTTTTAAAAGTATGCCGGCGACCGGAATCGAACCGGTACGGGAGGTTAGTCCCGCAGGATTTTAAGTCCTGTGCGTCTGCCAGTTCCGCCACGCCGGCATATTAATGGGACCAACAGGGCTCGAACCTGTGACCCTCTGCT
>JAILNW010000291.1 GCA_024691145.1 Lachnospiraceae bacterium | reverse complement strand
CTTCCTTACTTTTAATTTCTATATCTGTTATGATATTTGATTTTATAATCATATTGAGTCCTCCCTTATAACTCAATATCATAACATAATTTGTGGATTTTTATATAATACTTTTTGTACATATTTAATTATAACCTAATAGTCGGGTAGAACAGAGGTTTTTTATGGTTTTATATCTGGACATTCTGGGAGTCTGTCC
Source organism: Lachnospiraceae bacterium (assembly GCA_024691145.1). Lineage (GTDB taxonomy): Bacteria > Bacillota > Clostridia > Lachnospirales > Lachnospiraceae > JAILNW01. The sequence continues at coordinate 4,280 of JAILNW010000291.1, read as the reverse complement.
ACTTATATTACTGTTTAATTATTAATCCTATAGTGTCTTTAGGTGTTCTTATCGACCCTCTTATTGTTTTATTATAAAAAATAAGATTAATGGAGGGTGTTATGAAAGAGAATAACAGTTTAGCAGAGCAGAATTTAGCCAAGCCAGATTATGAAAAGGAGATACTGGCTATTATAAGAGGGAATGATTCCCCTAAGATTATATTAAATAAAATAGAAGATTATCATGAAAAGGATATTGCTGAAATACTTGATGATCTGGATGCTTCCGAAAGAAGAAAGTTCTTCCGTATATGTAGAATTGATATGCTTGCAGGTATATTTGAGTATGTAGATGAGGAAGAGGCCGGAAAGTATCTGAGAGATATTGAGATTAAAAAAGCCGCTAAGGTTGTTTCTGATCTTGATACAGACACTGCTGCCAATGTTCTTCATCAGCTTCCAAAAGAGAGACGAGAATTAATTATAGATGCTATTGATCCATCTATTCAGAAGGAAATCAGATTACTTGCTTCTTTTGATGAAGATGAGATAGGAAGCCGTATGACAACAAACTGTATTATAATAAGAGAGAATCTTACTGTTAAACAGGCTATGAGTGAGCTTGTAAGACAGGCGGAGGAGAATGATAATATTTCTACAATATTTGTGGCAGATGAAGACGATGAGTTTTATGGTGCTATAGACCTTAAGGATTTGATTATAGCAAGGAATACGGTGCCTTTAGAAGATTTAATATTAACTTCATTCCCATATGTCTATGGTAATGAGAATATTGATGACTGTATTGAGAGACTTAAGGATTATTCTGAAAGTTATATACCTGTGCTTGATAATAATAACAAGATTCTAGGAATTATCACATCCCAGAATATTATTGAAGTTGTGGATGATGAGATGGGAGAGGACTATGCCATGTTTGCAGGTCTTACTGCAGAAGAGGATTTAAAGGAACCTCTTAAGGAAAGCATGAGGAAGAGACTTCCATGGCTTGTTATATTATTAGGATTGGGACTGCTTGTATCAAGCGTAGTTGGAATATTTGACAAGATAGTTGCACAGCTGACACTTATTATGGCATTTCAGTCACTTATATTAGACATGGCTGGTAATGTAGGAACGCAGTCACTTGCGGTAACCATAAGAGTGCTTATGGACGAAAGCCTTACTTTTAAACAAAAGGCTGGACTTGTGCTAAAGGAAATGAGAGTAGGTCTTTGTAATGGCATATTACTGGGAGTTCTTTCATTTACATTTGTAGGACTATATATACATTTTGCAAAGGGAAAACCATTCTCATTTGCATATGCTGTTTCAGGATGTATAGGTTTTTCGCTAATGCTTGCCATGACTATCTCAAGCGCAGTAGGAACGCTTATACCACTGTTTTTTAAAAAGCTTAATGTTGACCCGGCTGTAGCATCAGGTCCCCTTATTACCACTGTTAACGACCTTGTAGCTGTAGTTACTTACTATGGATTAAGTGGTATTATTCTTTTAAATGTAATGCACTTGGCGTAAAAAAAGCCTTCGGTTTTACCGAAGGCCTTTTATTATATTGGGTCTAATTAAACTGTTTCGTCTTTTCCATAGTAAGCGTTAAGATACATCTGCTTAATCTCGCTCATAAGTGGATAACGAGGATTTGCTCCAGTACACTGGTCGTCAAATGCCTGCTCAACCATCTCATCTAAGCGGTCAAGGAAATCTTTCTCATCAATACCATACTCAGCAATGCTGTTCTTAATACCGATCTTAGCTTTTAATTCATTGATTGCCTTAATAAGATTCTCAACGCTCTCTGTATCATCCTTACCCTTAAGTCCAAGATAATCAGCAACTTCTGCATATCTTGCTAATGTATGTGGATGATCATACTGTGAGAATGTTCCCATCTTAGTTGGAACTTCTGCTGAGTTGAAACGTATAACCTGATTAATTAATAATGCGTTAGCAATACCGTGTGGCAAGTGATGGAATGCACCTAACTTATGTGCCATTGAGTGGCAGACACCTAAGAATGCATTAGCAAAAGCCATACCAGCCATGTTAGCTGCGTTACCCATCTTCTCACGAGCAACAGCATCGTTAGGACCATTATCGTAAGCTCTTGGTAAGAATTCAAATATCATCTTAAGTGCTCTAAGTGCAAGTCCGTCTGTATAATCAGTAGCCATAATTGATGCATATGCTTCAAGGGCATGAGTTACAGCATCGATACCAGATGCGCTTGTAAGTCCCTTAGGAGCGTCCATCATCATGTCAGCATCAACGATAGCCATATTTGGCATAAGTTCATAATCTGCAAGAGGATACTTAACGCCAGTCTTCTCATCAGTGATAACTGCGAAAGGAGTAACCTCAGAACCAGTACCAGCAGATGTAGGAACAGCTATAAAGTAAGCCTTCTCACCCATCTTAGGGAATGTGTAGATACGCTTTCTGATATCACAGAAACGCATAGCCATATCCATGAAATCTGCTTCTGGATGCTCATATAATACCCACATAATCTTTGCAGCATCCATAGCTGAACCACCACCGATTGCAATGATACAATCTGGCTCAAATGATGTCATAAGCTTAGTTCCTTCCTTAGCACAAGCTAAAGTTGGGTCTGGAGCTACATCATAGAATGTTGCATGAGTGATTCCCATCTCATCAAGTTTGTCAGTAACAGGTTTTGTATATCCATTCTTGTAAAGGAAAGTATCAGTTACGATGAATACTTTCTTCTTATTCATTACATTCTTTAATTCATCAAGGGCAACAGGAAGACATCCCTTCTTGATGTATACCTTTTCAGGAGCTCTAAACCAAAGCATATTTTCTCTCCTCTCAGCAACTGTTTTAATATTAATAAGGTGCTTAACACCAACGTTCTCAGAAACACTGTTTCCACCCCAAGAACCACAACCAAGTGTAAGGGAAGGAGCAAGCTTGAAGTTGTATAAATCACCGATACCACCCTGTGATGAAGGAGTGTTGATGATACAACGGCAAGTCTTCATAGTTGACTGCCACTTCTCAAGTTTTTCTTTCTGAGTTAACGGATCTATATAAATTGAAGAAGTATGTCCATATCCTCCATCAGCGATAAGCTGTGAAGCCTTAGCAACAGCATCATCAAAATCAGCTGCTCTGTACATAGCAAGTACAGGAGATAACTTCTCGTGAGCAAACTCTTCACTAATATCAACGCTCTCAACTTCACCGATAAGAATCTTAGTCTTCTCAGGAACTGTTACACCACTAAGTTCAGCAATCTTAAATGCAGACTGTCCAACAATCTTAGCGTTAAGAGAACCGTTAATAAGTATAGTTTTTCTAACCTTTTCAGTTTCTTCTGGATTAAGGAAGTAGCATCCTCTGTCAAGGAACTCTTTCTTAACTTTATCATAAATGCTGTCAAGAACAATTGTAGACTGCTCTGAAGCACAAATCATACCATTATCAAATGTTTTTGAATGAATTATTGAGTTAACAGCAAGAACAATGTTAGCACTGTCATCAATAATAGCTGGTGTATTACCTGCACCAACACCTACAGCTGGTTTTCCTGAAGAGTATGCTGCATGAACCATACCAGGACCACCTGTAGCAAGGATAATGTCTGCTTCCTTCATAACCATATTAGTTAATTCAAGGCTTGGAATATCAATCCAGTCAATAATTCCCTCTGGAGCACCTGCTGCAACTGCTGCATCAAGAACAACCTTAGCTGCTGCGATTGTAGACTGCTTAGCTCTTGGATGAGGGCTTATAATAATTGCATTACGAGTCTTTAATGCAATAAGTGTCTTAAATATTGCAGTAGAAGTTGGGTTAGTAGTAGGAATAACTGCTGCTATAACACCGATAGGTTCTGCAATTTTCTTAATACCATAAGCTTTATCTTCTTCGATAACGCCACAAGTCTTAGTATTACGGTAAGCGTTGTAGATATACTCAGACGCAAAATGATTCTTTATAACCTTATCTTCAACAACACCCATGCCTGTTTCTTCAACGGCCATCTTAGCAAGTGGTATACGCTGCTTGTTAGCTGCTGTAGCAGCTGCAAGAAAGATCTTGTCTACCTGCTCCTGAGTAAATGTTGAAAACTGTCTCTGTGCTTCCTTAAGTCTGGCTAAAGCCACTTCTAATTTCTCTACATCATCAATAATGTCACGAGAGTTCTGATTTTCCATGATATCCTCCATTCCACCGATATATAATCCCCATCGGTAATCCTTTCTTATAACTCAATGTAATATATATCGTATATATTTTAACTAAACA
>JAILNW010000280.1 GCA_024691145.1 Lachnospiraceae bacterium | reverse complement strand
ATAACACAAAAATAAGAATCCTTAAAGGAGTATTCCAATAAGGATTCTTTTTTTATAGGACTTTTTTCACAGCCCCTTTTTCTTGCAATATTTTCCAAATATTGTATAATATTAGTATAAGATGTAAATTCTATGTTGCTGTTCACGCTTAGAATAATATGTTTTACAGCTACATGCTTGCATGTGAAGCAGCAACAATTAATTAAGGAGGAATTTTTAATGAAAGAGGAAAAGCGTCTCATTATAATAACTTCTGTAATGACATTGGTACCTACTATTGTAGGTCTTATTATGTGGAAGGATCTTCCTCAGAAGATGCCGAGCCACTGGAATTCAAAGGGAGAAGTAGATGGCTATACTAATAAAGCCATGTTTATTTTCCTTGGAAATTTTTATTTGTTAGTTTTACATCTTATTATTTCATTTGCAACAATGTTTGATAAAAAAATAGACGCACTCAATAAAAAAGCCGTAAGGTTTGTTTTATGGATAGTTCCCACAATTGCCATAATGGCTACAGCTGTAATATATCCAATGGCTCTTGGAACGGATTTACACGCCTCCGACCTTATGCTTTGTTTTATTGGTGTTATTTATACCATTATAGGAATCTATCTTTCAAAGGTTAAATTCAGATCAGCTATAGGAATCAGAACTCCTTCTACAATGAGAAGCCTTATGAACTGGATTGCCACTCACAATATGGCGGAGCCAGTCTGGATGACAGCAGGTATGATAGTAGTATTTGCCGGATGTCTTCCCATTAATGGAAGTATAAAACTGCTTATATTTGTAATCTCAAGTTTGCTGGCAGTTATTATACCTATTGTATATTCTGAATTAAAGGACATATAGAAATTGATTGGAGGACCTTAGGGTGTTAGAAAAAGTCAGATACAACAGATTTCAGAAATTAATTAATAAAAAGTTCCGTGAGACTGACGGAACAGAAGCAATACCAGAACTTGAAAAATTAAGTGAGAAGGTAACTTTTAATATAGAGAAAAATGGCATTAATGTTTATATGGATGATTTTGTGGGACGTAGTGAAACTATTGAAAGTATTAACGAGGCTATTAAGGAAGAAAAGAAAATTATCCATGTTATGGGTATTGACGGAATCGGAAAAACAGATCTTATTAAGCAGGTCTATACTTCCTATAAACAAGAGGATTCAGAATACCTTCCGGTTTATATACATTATGAATTTTCCATGGATGACTCAATTTTACAGATTTTCGATGTTGAAAGTGATGTAAAGTATATTGAGTCTGTTGATTATGCCTGGAAATATCTTGTTGATCTTACTAAGGAAAAGAAGATTCTTTTATTTGTGGATGAAGTGTATAACCAGATTGTTGATGATGAAAGTATCAACAGACTGTACAGCCTTAACTCTACGGTAATTGTAACATCAGTTGATAATATATTTTTAAACTCTCCGGATGTTGTTAAGATAAGGCTTGGTTCCTTTAGTGAATCAGAATCTGTAGAATTATTTTTAAATAATTATGAGCTTCCTGTGGAGGAAGGTTATCTTGATGATTTAAAGTATATTGTTAAGGAATCAGCAGACAATCATCCACTTACAATAAAGCTTCTTGCAACTGCCTCAAAGAATAACGACTGGGATATTTATAACCTTTTAAGTTATCTTGAGGAATGCAGTTTCAAGATGTCTTCCATATATCTTTACAGCGATGAGATGGAGCTTGTTATAAAGGAATATAAAAAAATATTTGATATTCTGGATTTAAGTGAAAATGAAATTAATGTTCTTGAGGCATTTGCTTTATTTCCGCAAAATGATTATTCACTTAAGTTTATGAATGACTGGATGGCTGCTGATATAGAGGCAGATGATATTGAGCCTGTGGCTTCGGCTTTATTCAATAAGGGATTAATTGAAAGAGATGAGGAACTAAAGTACTCAATGAGCAGTGTTATTGCAAAGATTATTATACATATTTACAAGCCCGATATTGTTAATCATATGTCATTTATAAAGCTTTGTGATAAATATCTGCAGCTGTATTCCCTTAAAATAGATGACAGCAAGTACAGTTACTGGCGAATTGCCGAGAATATAATTAATAACATGTTTAATGAAGATGTGTATGAACTGGGACAGCTTGCAATTCGTGCAGGAAAGGTTTTCTTTGAAAGATGTGAGTATGAAAGAGCAAGAAGCCAGTTTAGAAGAGCAACGGTTATATATGAAAATGTATTTTCAAGAAGCCATATAGAAACAGCAGGTGCTTATTTTCTCCTTGCCCAGACCTATGAAAAATGCGGTGACTACAATAATGCGCTTTCTCATTACAGAGTTGCCCTTGAGATTCAGGAGGCAATGCCACAGGGAAAGGAACATGAAAGTACAAGCGATACATATTCTGGTTTGGGAAGCATATATTATAAACAGGGCCAGTATGAAAAGTCCATACGTTTTTATCTGAAAAGCCTTGAAATCAGGGAAAAAAGATATGGCAAGTATAATCTTTACGTGGCTGCTAATTATCTTTCAATTGCGGATGTATTTTACGAGATGAAATCCTATGAAAAGGCGGCTACTTATTATACAACAGCCATCGAGATAAGAGAGAAGTTATGCGACAAGAATGATATTGTTGTTATTAATATGTATCTTGGCCTTGCAAATATATATAGAAAGACAGGAAAGTACAGCGAATCCATAAAGCATTTTAAGAAGATTATAGAAATGTATGAAAGGGTGTATGGAAACAAGCATCTTTATATTACATATGCTTATAACGGCATGGCAGGTGCCTATGCTAAGATGCAGAGATTAGAAAAGGCTAAGGCTTGCTGTATTAAATCTATAGAAATGAGTGAATCTCTTTATGGCAAGAAAAGTATGGCAATTGCCACATCCTATAATGCCATGGCTCTTGTATGTTTAGAATTCAGGGATCTTGACAGTGCTGAGAAGTATTTTGCACTTTCCCTTAATATAGTGGAAAATATACTTGGAAAGGATAATATACACTCTGCCCAGATTTACAAGTCTCTTGGCAATATTAATTTAAAGAGAAAGAAATATGAAGAGGCACTGAACTTTTATAATCATGCAGGAAGCATAAGGAAAAGAGCCCTTGGAGCCACTCATCCTAAAACTATTGAAATAGCGCAGAGTATTGAAAATATCAATAAATTAATGAATGATGCAAAGGTTGTTAAACTTATAGAAGAGGAAGAAGCGCCGGTTTAAGCGCTTCTTTTTTTAACTTAGCAATGCTTTTACATTTAAAAGTCCCCAGCCATGGACATTTTTTGGTTTATTTGTTTTTGTACAGGTATTATAAAGCAGGATTTTTGCTTCTTTATTAGTTAAAAATGGATACTTATCGTAGCAAAGTGCCATGGCTCCGCTTACAACGGGAGTAGACATGGAGGTGCCGCTTTTATAGACGTAGCCACGTTTTCCATTAATACAGCTTGCAATATTATAGCCCGGTGCCACAACTTCAGGTTTTATTATACCCTCTTTTGTAGGACCTCTTCCTGAGTAGATTATTTCACTGTCTGTGTCTTTACTTAGCTTTTCTTCATAAGCCCCAACTGTTATTATCTTTTTATTGGTTCCAGGGCATGTAACTGAGCCATTTGAAGGTCCGAGATTACCTGCAGCAAGAAGCACGCAGATACCATAATTCCAGGCTTTTTCAATATAATTTTCAAGGAGTTTAAGACTTTTATCCGAAGAGGTTTCTGCCCCTACAGATATATTAATTATCTTTATGTTATAATTATGCCTGTATTTTATGATCCAGTCTATTGCTTTAATAATATTATTTACATTTCCATTGCCGAAACTATCAAGAACCTTGAAAATAATAAAACTGCAGGAAGGTGCTATGCCTCTGTATTTTCCTTTGGAATCAGAGCCGTCTCCACCTATAATTCCTGCTACATGTGTACCATGTCCACAATCGTCATAGGGAAGTTTACGTCTGTTTACAAGGTCAATAAAAACCTTTATCCTGTTTGTGTTATTGATAAAATCAACGTGAGGTGCTATGCCTGTATCAAGTATTGCAACTCCTATGCCCTCACCATAGAAGCCCTTGGCATGTGCATAGTCACAATTTACAATTTCTCTTACTCTGTTCATAAATATCAACCCCTTAATATATGGTATGCATATACAGGCACAAAGTGAGTAACAGGGCATATATTAATGTAGAAATGTTAAAGGTGATTATATGTCTAAAAAATATTTTGTCTGTGCCAATTCTGGAAAGGGTTTTGTGAACTTTTTTTCTGAAAGCCTTGAAAATATGCAGAAAATCTATATAATTAAAGGAGGGCCTGGAAGCGGAAAGTCTACTTTAATGAAAAGAATCGCAAAGAAATATGAAGATGAAGGTCTTAATATCGATTATATTATGTGTTCATCTGATCCGGATTCCCTGGATGGTGTAATAATAAATGATTACAGTATTGCAATTGTAGATGGAACAATGCCACATGTTATTGAAGCATTTCTTCCCGGAGCTGTGGAAGAGTATATAAATGCAGGAAATATATGGGATATAAGTGTACTTGAAAATAATAAAGAGGAAATAGCAATTTTAAGTAAAAACATTAAAAAAGATTATGAGAAAGCTTATGAATATTTAAGAGATGCAAAAAGGCTCCATGACGAACTGGAGGAATATTATAAAACCGCCAGCAGCTTTGAAAAAATGGATACAATCTTTAATGAAATAATTGCTAAAATAGATGAAAAGATTAGTAAAGTATTATAGTGTAAAAAACTTCCAAATATGATATTATGTATATATAGGATTGTTTAAATTTACGGAAGGATGGGTTTTTTATGAAACAAAAGAAATTTATATTTATCAGTGCACTGTCAGTCATTTTACTTAGTGCCTGCTCATCTGATAAAGCAGTAAGTGAAACTGCAAAACTTTATAATATAGGAGCAATTATCCCTGTTACCGGAGATAATAAGGACCTTGGAATAAGTATTAAGCAGGGTGCCATGCTTGCAATTGATGAGATTAATGAAAATGGCGGAATTGATAATGGAGAGGAATACAGGCTTGATCTTGTGGTTGCAAATGATGAAAGCGAAAGCAAATATGCGGACTATGCCTATGAATCCATAAAGAAAGACGGAATTCACGCAGTTATAGGTCTTATTGAGAATGAGGAGTGCAGCATGTTATCCTTAACAAACTTCTTAGATAACATGC
>JAILNW010000273.1 GCA_024691145.1 Lachnospiraceae bacterium | reverse complement strand
CTATCTGATGAACAAGCAGGAGCTGGAAAACAAGATCGCAACCTTCACCGGGGGCCGGGCGGCGGAAGAACTGGTATTCGGTTCCATTACCACCGGAGCTGCTGTACACCAGATACCTGCTGCCGTTGTCAGTCCATGTATGCTTCCTCTGTTATAAACAATATTACCAGTACCAAGGAAACTGATGCCGGTAACTATTGATGCTGCAACACGGGCTGTATCGTGGGTTCCATCAGGAAATCCATATATAGATACAATTACAAACAGACATGCCCCAGCAGACACCATGGCATGGGTTTTAGGTCCCGCATCATTATATCTTATCTTTCTTTCAAATCCTATTATATATCCTAATATTATCGATAATAATATTCTAAGAGCAACTATGCCTATATGCATACTACCACCGTCCTTTACTATATACATCGGACAATTAGCGGCATTATTCAATATTTACATGTGTTTTTCAACAAATGCTTTAATTGCTGCAAAGCTTTCTTTACTTATATCATGCTCGATGCGACATGCATCTTCCAATGCTGTCTTCTCATCTACTCCCATTTTAATAAGCCATGCTGACAGGAACTCGTGTCTCTCATAAATCATCTCAGCAATCTCCAGGCCTTCTTCAGTAAGATAAATATACCCTGCATCTGTAACCCTTATATGATTCTTCTCTCTGAGATTCTTCATAGCTATGCTGACACTGGACTTTTTATAACCAAGTTCATTAGCAATGTCAACTGCCCTTACAACTGGAAGTATTTTACTTAAAATCAATATAGTTTCCAGATAATTCTCTGCTGATTCATTATTATTAGCCATACATTACACCTACTTTTGTAAAATTCTCTTATTCCCCATTATACTATATTTTTGCAAAATATACAAATCAGATTAGAAGCATTTTTTCTTATGTTCCTGCTTACAGTTTTCAATCTTTCCACACTTATAGCATAATTCATTCTCAAAACTTGTCTCATTAAAATAATCTTTAATATTCTTTAAAGTTGTAGAAGCTATGTTGCTAAGTGCTTCTTTTGTTAAAAATGCCTGATGTGATGTAAGAATAACATTTGGCATGGAAATAAGTCTTGCAAGTACATCATCATCTACAATATGTCCTGAGAAATCATGGAAGAACACATCCGATTCCTCTTCATAAACATCAAGACATGCTGCACCTATCTTTCTGTTTTTAATTCCTTCAAGCAATGCCTCAGAATCAATTAATGCACCTCTTGATGTATTAATTAATACAACACCTTTTTTCATCATATCTATGCTGCCCTGATTAACAACATGTTTTGTTTCATCAGTAAGAGGACAGTGAAATGATATAACATCACTATTTTCCCATATTCCTTCAAGAGAAACATAGTTAATACCACTATCAGGTATAGGGAACTTATCATATGCAATAACATTCATGCCAAATCCCTTACATATGTCTATAAATATACGTCCTATCTTACCAGTACCTACAACACCAACTGTTTTTCCATGTAAATCAAAACCAGTAAGACCATTTAAACTAAAGTTAAAATCCTTTGTTCTGATATATGCCTTATGAATTCTTCTTACAGAAGTTAAAAGAAGAGCCATGGCATGTTCTGCAACTGCGTATGGTGAATATGCAGGAACTCTTACTACATGAATCTTGCCATAGGCATATTCAACATCAACATTATTATAGCCAGCACATCTAAGGGCAATAAGTTCAACTCCCTGCTCTACAAGTGCATCAATAACCTCTTTATTTATCATATCATTAACAAATACACAGACAACCTTGCAGCCATGTGCAAGTTCAACCGTATCAAGGCTTAACTTTGTATCAAAATATTTGATTTTATAATTATACAAATCATCATCATTAGCCTCTGTAAATGACTTTATATCATATTCCTTTGCATCAAAAAATGCTACTTTAATCTTCTCTTCCATAAATCATCCTCCATTACTTTTACTTTTTCTCTAATATATCAACTACATGGGCACTTGCACCCAGAAGTTCCATTCTTTCACATGTTGCAAGATGATAAGCTATAAAAGCCTCATAGGTCTTATCGTCCATTTTATTAAGAACAGGTCTTAGATAATCTGCAGGTCCATCGGCAGATATAATCTTAACTCTGATAACACAATCTACTTCACTGTTAATTGCATCAATATCTTCAAGTCTTACATAATCATATAAATCCTCTTCTGAAGGATTAACTCTGAAGTCTTCTGTTATCTTTCCTTCCTCTATGCACTTAAGAATATTATTCTCCTTAAATCCATAAGTTATAATACTGAATTCATTCATAATATAAGCAACAAATATTCTGCCGCCTTTTTTAGTAACTCTTGCAGCCTCTCTAAGTGCCTTCACCTTATCATTATGACTTAAAAGATGATACATAGGTCCAAAAAGAATAGTTATGTCAAACTCTTCATCCTGAAACTTTGAAAGATTCAAGGCATTTCCCTGATAAGCCTTTACTTTTTTACACTTAACCTTAAGCCTGCTGAGATTATGCTTAACAAGTTCAACAGCAGTTACATCGTATCCTTCTTCAGCAAGGGCAATACTGTATCTTCCTGTGCCTGCTCCTATATCTATAACCTTATCTCCTGCCTTAAGATAATCCTTTATATACTTCATGGAAGTAATATATTCTACATTACCATGTTTTCTTAAAAGGCGCTTGTCTTCATTAAATTTATTATAATACTCTTCTAATCTGGTCAAAAAAATCACTTCCATTTGGTTTTGCACTTATACT
>JAILNW010000267.1 GCA_024691145.1 Lachnospiraceae bacterium | reverse complement strand
GTATCTGATGCTGAGGTATGGGTACATAATTCATCAGGAAAATGCGATGATATAGTAGAAGAAGCAGCAGAGGAATTAGGTAAGGGTGGAAGTGGTGCTGTTAAGCCATATGAGGTTACTACTTATGAAGATTTTAAAGCTCGTTCTGTTAAAGGTGATGGTCTTGAGGGTCATGAGATGTGGCAACATTCTAATATAAAAAATCATGGTTATGGCGATACAAGACTTTCAACTGACACATCGAAAAATAACCCTGTTATATCTTTGCCACATGATGTTCATTTAAATGTAAATAAACAACAGTATTTGTTTGATGGAAAAAATCAAACACCATTTGAGAATATTATATATAACGCCAATATTATGTATAACATTGATGATATACCAAATGAACACGTTACATAACAATTAATAGAAATATTGAAACACCTAGATAACACAGGAGGATACTGATATGATGTTTTATCTACAACTATTAGAAGCTATCAAGGAGGAAGATTTTTATAAGACTAATGACATATTATTACAAATTAAACAACAAGATGATTCTATAGAGTATGTTGAAGAATTACTAAAATTTATGGAAAACAATCCAAATATTGATTATGGAATGCCAGGTCCAATAGTGCATTACATGGAAAGAGATTGTATGAAAGGATATGATAATTTATTGTACTCATCTGTAAAAAGAAAGCCAACTATTCATACTCTATGGATGTTAAATAGATTAATTAATTCTCCAGAACTAATTAATAAGAAAAAATATATAAATCTTTTGGAAAGTATATCTGTAAATCCAATAGAAACTGAAATGATAAGAAATGAAGCGTTATTTTATCTACAGTATCAGAAAAATCATAGTGTATAAATGACTGAAATTGAGGAATTACAAGAGGTTGTTGGTGTCAGTCATCAATAATAGATTATTCAAGTGTCTGATGATGGTCGTAAGTCTGCTTCTGGTACTCAATTTTTCAATAGGGGTATCGGCAAGCAGTGGTTATGATAGGAAAGAGGCGGATGCTTGCATAACTATAAGTCAAAGACTAACTGTCAAGGGTGGAAGTGGTACAGGAAGTATAGCAACTCCTAATTCTGGTCAAGGTTTTTCTCCAAATGGTTATAATCTTCAACCAGGCGAAAGAACATTGAATGGATATGTAAAAAATAACGCAAGTCCAGAAGTATCATTACATACGAATTCTGCAAGTGTGCGAAAAAGATTAAAGAGTATGATGTTTTACCATATGGAAAATTTAAAGATTGTCCAGGAGATACTCTTTCAGGACATGAATTATTACAAAATGCGTGGTTAGAAGCAAATGGAAAGGCAGTAAGAGGTGATGCGATTTCCAGAAAAAATTCAACAATAGCTTTAAAAGAGGATACTACTCATAAGAATATTACAAAAATGCAGAAATAATTAGGACTAAATAAACAGAATTTGAAGGATGTGTCTTGGCGTAGAAATGTGTTGGATAATATAGAAATTATGAAGAAAACTGATGTATCAAGAGAAAAATACTTGAATTGGCAAAGCAAACTAGAAATTTTGCTTTAGAAAATGGTTTTTAATTTGGAGGAAAAGAATTATGATAGATAATAGTTTTCGAATGCCGTTAATATATAAAAAAATGAGTAAAAAGGGATTATTAGATCAGAACACGTTATTGTGGCTTGATGAAATGGAATGGATTCCAATTGATAAGATACTAGATTATGATTATGAAGAAGGAGAGAGCAGATTTATAGTTCCATTTGCACATACTGCCAGGTATGATAAATGGGTATGGATTATAAATGATAAAAATGAAGAGTATAAAGTTGGTTTATGTGAAACAATAGAAGATAAGGGTATTTATTATGCAAAAAATATGGAGGATGCTATTTTGAGACATATAATAGAATATTTAGCTAGTGCAGATTTTTACAAAAATAATTTGAATGCTACTTCATATCAAAAGAATGAGACTGAATTAAAAAAAATCATTTATGAGTGGAAAAATCAACTACGTGGAATATTATGTGATGAATATGTAGAAATGATTGAATCGTTTGAAAAGTTGGAGTTAAAGAACTGTAGTCATAATCAAGGGGATTGGGATGCACTATTATCCTATGAGGAAAGAGATGAACTAATAAATAAATATTTGTCATTTGATTTATTAGACAAAGAATTTGTTCATTATGAGCAATAAATATTTAATATGTTTCTAATTCAAGTGAGAATAATTCTTTCATTTGGATATTAATAACCAAATTACACTAGAGGAGAATGCAATGTTAGAAAGCAACATGGGGGACCTGCCAGTGCGCCCAACCAAGGGTACTTCACATAGTGGGAAGGAAACTCCCACCTGATAAGTTGTAAGCCACGACATCAGAAGCGAGTTTTGCGTGGACAGAGGAGATCATTTCGATGTTCATCAGCATGTTTTTACTTATGATTTTGAAAACAAAAAATGGTTGAGAGGTCCAATGGAATGGTTTGAATGATAGGAGGAAAATATGGATTATAATATCTTTTTAATACTGCACAAAGATTACTTGAAAAAATTAGATATTATTGAAATAAAAGCTAAATGGCTAGGAGAGTATTATTCATATTCTCCTAGAAGATTTAGTTATTGTGGATTAATATCCTTAAAATCAAGCGACTATGATTTCAATGGGGTTGTTAATAATATAAATTTAAAGAATAAAATAGTATTAGAAGTTGCAGAGAACTTAAATGAATTGCAAGAAATCTCAAATAATGGAGGAAATATAGAGGCTAATGGTATTGTTCAATTATTAAAAAAAATTACAGAATTAAAAAGTTATTATATTATAATTTTTGAAGATGATGAAAAAGTCAATCAATATATAGTAGATGAAATGGGGATAGACATAAATGATATTATTAAAAAAACATTTAATTGGAAAAATCCACAAAATATAATGATTTACAAAGAATAATTAACATTGCCATCCTAAAATCTGACTGATTTGCACTCTTAATTATGAAGAAGTATCCCGTTGTTTCGGAAGAATTTGAAGAGATTATTCTTGACGATGTGAAGATAGAGAAAAACAGTCCTTTCAGAAATAGGAGAAGTCGCAGAGAAAGAGATATTTTACTTCGATTACGACTTAAGAGGAAGTACTGTTGCGTTAACTGATGAAGAAGGAAAGGTAACAGACAGATACCTTTACAGTACATATGGAAAGGTAAATACTGTAGAAGGCTCGCCGGTTTCTATGATTGACCCATTTGGTCTTTGTGCAGAAAGAAGTCGGCTATAAAAAGGTACTTAAAACATTTGTAAGTTCTAAGGAAAAGTTAATACATGTAAAAGTTGGAGAAACATTTATAGAAACCACAGAAGGACATCCATTCTGGGTAGTAGGATATGGATTTAAGTATTCACATGACCTGGAAGTAGGAGACCATGTAATAACGGCTGAAGGCATTGAAGCAGAGGCATTAGGTAAGGGTGGAAGTGGTACACCAAACCTTACAAGAAAACAAGCTTTTAATGAAGCGAAAAATTGAGCTGGAATTTCAAGAAGTCAGCAACCTGTACGGCAATGGACAGTAGGAGATGATATTAGTAAAAAAGGATATGATTTATCAAATTATAAATATGATGCTAATCCAGGGGCACACGGAAGATATTATGAATATGAGACAAGCAGGGGGAAAATAGTAATTGTTGAGCATACAAATGATGGTGTTCCTCATTTTCATGCTGGTCAGCCAATACGTGATGCAGATCCATTTACTTACGATTTTAAACAAGATAAGTATTTAAACATCAATATTCCTGGTAAAGATAAACATATATATTATGATGATTAATGACGAATGGAGTACTAGTTATGAATGAAAAAATCAAAATTAAAATGAATGAAATAAAAAATTCTAAAATAATTGAAAAATATAAAAAACTAAAATGTATT
>JAILNW010000249.1 GCA_024691145.1 Lachnospiraceae bacterium | reverse complement strand
AGTTCAGTACCTAAATCGTCTATAATGAGTAATTCACATGTATTTATATAATCAGCTTTACTGCTATACATATAACTATTCTCAGAACGTCTGTCAAAAGAGTTCTTTCCAAGTGTTTCAAATAACTCGCTGGCAGTGATATAAACCACCGAATGTCCTTTGTCTAAAATCTCTTTGGCAATACAGTTAGCAAGGAAGGTTTTGCCAACTCCTGTATTGCCATAAATAAGAAGATTTTTGTGCACTCTTTTTTGATATTCTGAATCAAATGAATTCACAAAACTATGGCACTTATCAAGAACTTTATTGATATTTTCATATGGTGTTATTCCTAAAGCCGGGTCAATAGCTTCGTCGGAATAATAATCATATCGGAAAGTACTAAAGTTTTCATTGTTCAGAGCATTATTAATCAGGGATTCTGAATATAAAAGATTTATAACAGCCTGATTGAAACAATGACAACGCTTTCCATCAATAAAACCTGTATCTTTACAGTCCTTACACTCAAAATCAGGTGAAAGGTAATCCTTTGGGTAGCCATGTTCCAAAAGAAGTTCCTCTTTTTTCTTCATGATTAAAAGATTCGCTTTTTTTAATTCCTTAAGACGCATTTTGTTGTTGTTTGTATCTGTATCTAGAAGATTCTGTCTTGTGCATTTTACGGAATTATTAACAATCTCTTCATCCAAAGCTTTAAACTGAGGAATTCTCTTATAAATCTCAGCTGTTCGTTCATCAATATTACGTCTAATATTGAATTGTTTTGCATCGTACAGTCTGAGAATACTGTTGTACTGTGAATTATTTAAAGCCATTCGATTCTATACCTTCCTTTATATGTTAAATGTATAATACATCTGTTTTTAATGTACCTTTATTAGTTTAATAAACGCTTTTCTAGCTCGTCAAAATACTGAGTTGAATAATTTCTCTGGGAAAATGAATTAAACTTATTAACGGGCTTTTTAGGGGCGTTAGAAGAGGCTTGTCTAAATGGCTGAACATTAGCTGGCAGAGACTGCTTCTTATGCTCATCATCAAGCTTCTTGATATCCTCAAAAGTATGAACACCCTTCTTACTCCATGCAGTTAATATGCGGTCAGTGTAGTTAAAATCAGGCTTCTGAGTCTGGAATAAGGCACGCCCGCATGCTTCAGTTATTATATCAGTGCTGAAGCCATATGTTTTTGACCACTTATCTATGCAATTCTTTTCAGCAGTACCTAAAGTTCTGACAATACCAAATGCCTTGGCAACTGCTTTGTATGTATCATTATATGTATCATTGATATTCTTAATATCATCAACTGTCTTAACGTTACTCTTAATCCACGAAGAAGCAACCTTTTCTATGTATCTGTAATCAGTCTTACCAGCAGTTGAGCAGTGATCATACAACTCTAAAATCATTTCTGAAGAAAAACCTGCTTTTGTATAAAGATAAATAATTAACTGTTCGTCATTTGCTGTAAGCATACGCTGCATATACTTTTCAGCAACAGTAATAATGAAAACTAATTCCTCGTCATCTTTGATGCTGACGTCAGGAACTACAACACTTATCTCATCCTGAATATGTTCTGTTGCAGCTTTTATATCTGATGATGAAGAGAATTCACCCTGTACATTATTGGCGGCATTTTCTAATGGATTGAAAGTTATTCCAGAAATATCATTGCTGCCATTTCGCTGTATTGTCAGTAAATTATTAGCCTCCCAGTAATTAAGAGCCCTTACAATGTCTGCTTCAGTGTTACCTAGTGAGTCAGCAATATCTGATAATGAGATATCATATGCTGAAGAAGATGTAAGACATCTAAGTAAGTATAGATAAATCTTAACGTATGCACCATTAGCAGAGGGCATATACCTATCAATAAAAATGTTAGATACTAAAGTTGTGTCGTTACTCTGTTTAGAGTTAATAGATATTCTTTTCATCACATACACCTGTCCTTATTCGTCGATGTTTTGTATTATATCACAACAAAATGGATTTGAAAATAGCAAGAATAATAACAATTATTTCCAAAATTTCCATTGTGGATAATGTGGATAAGTTGGTTGATAAAAAAACAATTGTTTAAAAAAGCTTGTAAATATTATGTGGATAAAAAAACAAAAATTGTATTTTATTAACAAAAAAATCCACAACCAAAATGTTAATAAAAAACATTTTAATTGTGGATTATGTGGATAATTATTTTGCAAGTAATTGTTCGCCAATATCTACAACATTTCCGGCGCCCATAGTTATTAACACGTCTCCGTTAATACAATTATTTATTAAATATTTATTAATTTCATCAAAATCCGGTATATATTCAACTTTTACATCTAACTTTTGTAATTCCTTAACTAAGTCAAGGGAAGAAATATCACCAGTAGGCTTTTCTCTTGCTGCATAAATATCTGTAATTATAACTCTGTCTGCGTGGGATAATGCCCTTGCAAAATCCTTAAGAAAAGCTTTTGTTCTTGTATAAGTATGCGGCTGGAATACACACCATAATGTCTTATGAGGATACTTTGCAGCAGCCTTTAATGTAGCTTCAATCTCTGTTGGATGATGTGCATAATCATCGATTATATCAAAACCATTAACTGTACCTTTGTATTCAAAACGTCTCTTGGCACCATTAAAGCCTAAAAGACCTTCCTGAATCTTATCAAGGCTGATTCCTGCAATCTGTGCAGTTGCAATTGCTGCAAGAGAGTTTGATACATTGTGTATACCTACAACACCAAGTCTTATATGTGAAACAAATTCACCATTCTTGTATAAGTCATATTCTCCAAAGCCATTATCATTAAATGTAATATTACATGCAGTGTAATTAAATGCTTTATTATCTAAACCATATGTGAATGTGGTATAGTTAGCATCATCTTCAAATATTGTATAGTTATCAATCTCACCATTTATAATAAGATATCCGCCCTTTTTAATATTATTTGTGAATAACTTAAATGAGTTACGTATATCATTAATATCTTTAAAGAAATCAAGGTGATCTTCTTCAACATTAAGTATAATACTTACTAAAGGTTTGAATTTTAAAAAGCTGTTAGTGTATTCACATGCTTCTGTAATAAAATTCTCTGACTTTCCGATACGAATATTGCTGTCGATGGCTTTTAAAATGCCTCCAACTGATATAGTCGGATCCATGTCAGCTGCCAGATATATCTGTGAAATCATTGATGTAGTTGTTGTTTTACCATGTGTACCAGAAATTGCTATGGAATTCTCATAATTAGCCATAACCTGACCTACCATCTCTGCTCTGTCGATAGCAGGAATACCAAGTTCTTTTGCTGCAACAAATTCTGGATTGTCAGGATGAATTGCTGCTGTATATACTATAAGATCAAGATCTTTTGTGATATTCTCTCCAATCTGGCTGTAATTTACATGAATGCCTTCTGCTTCAAGTTTTCTTGTAATATCACTTTTTGTCTGATCTGAACCGCTGATTGTAAATCCGCTGGCATGAAGCAGATGGGCAAAGCCACTCATACTTATACCGCCTATACCAATAAAATAGATATTACAAGGTTTATTAAAATCAATATGGAACATTTCCAAGTCCTCCTTTTATTTTACATGAAATGGAATTTAATGTAAAAAATACTAAATTATTCATGGTAAGATGTCGATAGTAATATCAAATAAAGTTCTTACACTTA
>JAILNW010000245.1 GCA_024691145.1 Lachnospiraceae bacterium | reverse complement strand
CAAGTGTAGAAACTTCATATAAATTCTTACAATTGACGATAGTGGTTGTTTATGTTATAATTTTGTCCATAATCACATTTTTACACAATTGAAAGGGGCAAACATTCATCCCAAAACTTTCTTTTCAACTTCTTCATAATTTCTATTTGCATCGTCAAATAATATAGTTTTAAATCCCATTTTATCAGGGATTTTAAGATTTTCTCCTGTATTATCAATAAAAATACACTCATCAGCTTTAAAGCCTGATTCTTTCAAAACATATTTAAAGATTGCTTCTTCTGTTTTCTGTGAATGTACATTTGCTGAAATGACAACAAAATCAAACAAATCCTTTAGTTCAGTATTATTTATTACAGCTTCTATTCTGTCAGCCTTATTATCAGTTATCATTCCTATATAATACTTTTCTTTTAACTCTCTTATTAGTTTAATCATATGCTGATCTAATGTAATATTTAAAAATGATTCTTCTAATACACTATAACTTATATCTTTACCTACAGCATTACAAAACTGCTCCCACATATCTCTGTGTGTAATGTTGCCTAACAACAAATCATTGTTAAACTTCCTATATTCAGCATTTACTTTATCAAATGGCAATTCCATTTTCTCACTTATGTAAGCAACCATTGTTGGTGTGCCATTTTTTTCGATTGTAATGACACCATCAAAATCAAAGAATATACCTTTTATCTTATTATCTGTTCCCATAATACCATCCTGTTGTTTTAAATTTTATACTTTGAAAATAAGTCTAACATATATTATGATATTATTCAAGTTAAGATAAATAATTTCTTGCTGCTTCATGTAATCCTATATTCTTTAATGCTTCATCTATAAAATTCATACCTAAGTTATTCTACTTTCTTACCCTTTCATAACCAGAAACTTACCAACCTTAACACAAAGATACAAATAAAATATACACATTCTAATTCTATAAGATATTAAAAATATATAAATAAACTCATATTCCTCTCAACTTAGATTTTTATATTTATTGTTTATACCTATTATTTCTATGATATTCCATATAAATCTTCAGCCTATCAGACATCATAATTTTCATTTTAGAAACCACATTAAGTTTTATACAATTATCCGCATCTAGAATACTTGATATCATGATTTTTCCATCATTATCAAAAGAGATATATCCTTCATCAAATAGTTTATCATGATTAGGACATAATAAAAGACCATTTTCAATATCTACTTTCTCACACGAATCACTTTTTGACCAAGGTTTTATATGGCTTGCAATTAGGGTCGCTTCCAATGACATACCACATAATGCGCATTTACATTTATATTTATTTAATAATCCTTGACGAAACCTACTTTGATTAATTCTTTGTTTAATCAATACTTCTTTCTCTTCACCCTTAATTTCAGAAGAATTTATTATTTCCACTTCCGCTTCATATTTCTCTATAAATCTTATTGTTTCTTTATTTTTTTCCTCATTACCATACCAAATATTATTACGCCCAAACTTATATTTCATATCAATTCTATCATTTTCGGGTAATAACATTACATCTTCGGCTACTATATTATAATCATTATACACCCTATTAGATGCTGTTTCTGTATCTAATTTCATATATTCCCTATAAACAATTGCATCTTTATACCAACCTACTATTCTTTTCTTATCAACTACCCAAACAACAAGAACATGTTCTGCATATTTTTTATCATAAGATAAGCATGTAAAATGATTTTCTACAGCAATTGTTTCAGAGCTTGTTCGTACATAACCATAGAATTTATCTTTGCTTTTTGTAAAATTATTAACTTCATGACCGACTTCTGTAGTATTATACTCTCCTCCACCTATGGGTTTCTCTTTATCATTTCCATTGTATTCTTGCATTTCACCAATATTACAATATATAATGTTGTCCTTTGTCATAATTATCACTCCATAAATTATTGATCTTGAAATAGTAACATTTTCTCTTGATAATTTAAAATAACACTTACGAAATCTCTTTCTTAACAGACTAATTTACCGAATATTTATAATCTAATGCTTCATATACCGCATCAAAAATAGCCATGTCAAACTCTTTCTTGGATATATCCATTGATTTAAGCATATCCTTATTCTTCCTTAAAGACTTCCACAACAGTTTTTTGTCTCTGTCATTCAATTCGATTTTATAAATAAAATTTGCCAACATAATAATCATATCCTGATATTTATAACATGTATCTGTATTTGCATTTCTTTCATTCCATGCTAGAAATTTATTCATATCCTCCTGTGTATACTTAGGCTGTATACCCTTTATAGGATTTACCAATAATTGTGTTGAAGAGAGCATGAGATTAACATAAGAGCCTAGTTTATATTGCTGTTCTTCACTCATTACTTTATAATCTTGACCAAATGTCATTATTTCACTTATTGCATTCTTCAACTTTGAACTTTCATCTATTATTCTTGATATTCTCTCATTCAATTCTACAATAGCCAAATTATATGATTTAATATCTCTCTGACTAATCATCGTAAATACAGATTCTAGATGTTTTTTATTCGTTCTATTATTCCAAAATGCCAACGCACTTCCTAGCAGTGCCACACCTGCAATTGTCCATCCTACAGGTCCTGCTAATGCTAAAAAAGCTTCGCCAGCAACCATTCCGCCACCGCCAGTTGCAAGTGCTCCTCCACCAAGCCAAGCAAGTGCAGCATTAGTAGCTGCTGCACCACTCAATGTTGAAATTGCAGTTCCAGTAGAAGCTACTCCAAAAGTAGTTGCAATTCCCATTGCAGCAGTGGGTCCCATAGCAAAAACCGCAAATCCTACTCCAGTACCAACAACACCAGCACCCATACTTTTATTAACAGCATCATTATAATCCTTTTCAATCTTTTCAGCCTGTTGTTTCCAATTCAGTCTGATTCTTTTTACTTCTTCATATTTTATTCTATTTTCACTAGGTACATTCCTAATATTATCAAACAAAGATTGTATCTCTGTAAGCTCTTCATACAAATTACCTGTTTTATCCCCGAGTTCTTCAATCTTTTCATTTGTTTTATTTATAGCATTCTGTGCTTCATCCTGTGCCTGTTGAAGAACAGATTTTTTCTTTTTATGCATAATTAATTACCTCCTTTGAAATAGGCATCAATATCATCTTTAGATTTAAGTATTTCACTATCTGGAACACTCCTCTTTTTTGCCAATTCAACTGATTTCATAAATGCTAATTTATAAGTATCACTATTCTCAAGATTTTCTACAAAAGTCAACAGATTTCTATCATCATATATATATGAAAGGTATTTCAACCCTTCAATATAATCTTCAATAATTATCTTTTCTTGTCTCAGAAAATAAACATTTTCCTTTTCACTTTTCTTTTTTATGCTCCTATCGATTTCACCAAACATAGAAATAGCAAATCTACCTACACCCACAATGTTTAAACGCATAGCAAATTCGGCAATATTTCCTTTAGCAGCTCCTTTTATTAATGCATCACTCATGTCCATCAAACAAAACGTTCCATGTGCCACAGTTAGCATTCTCTTTACAGAAGCATTAGAAAAAGGTTCACACTCTTTCCATAACCGCTTAAACGAACGCTCCTCTTTATCAACTATAACGAAATATCTTATTAATCTCCTTACAGAAAAAATCATACGAACAAAAATTTCGTTTACAAACACAACAATGGCCTGAGTTGTTTGAAATCTGAAATCATAACCTTTTTTATAAATATTTAGTGCCAGCTCATTGATTGTCTTATCAAACTCAAAAACAGGGATTCTTGATTTTCTCTTTATTGCAATAATGTCATTTGTCCAAGCCCAAAATGGTGACGGTATACCCATTCCACGTCCTTTGCTCGTAGATGCACCTGACATATCCGATATTAGATGCCCAAACCAATTTACAAATGCACAAAATAACTTACTCGGAACATCATTTCCACAAAGTTCAAAAGCATCATCAGCATTATGAAGTGTAATTAACTCTCCATTAGTAACAAAATGAGATTTATTCGGAGCGCTAAACTGATCCAATATTGAAAAAAACAATCCTAACAAGGTTGGATTATGCCCCAAAGATTTAAAATGATGATTTATAGTATTCAGTTCAAAAATACACCTTCCTGCATCTCCTGAACCACGCTGGTCATATGGAATTTTAAACTTCTTTTCGAGATATGCAATAGCAGATGAATTTTCCTTTCCAGTATCTTTCCAGCCACATAATCTAGCAAAATCCTTTGTTCGTTCTTCAAACCAATTATCAGTAATGTTCCCAACAGGAGATTCTCCTGGCTTACCTACAAGAAAAATATCTATAATACCGCACAAAACTCCACAAGTTGCTGATAAAATGTAGTCCAACTTATCACATTCCGCAGAAAGTTTTTTTATAGTTTCAAATGATTCAGAAATCTGCTCATCCAACTGTAAATACTCGTTTTCTGCAATTTGTAAAGCATTATCTATACTTGAAGCAAATAAAAAATGATTCTCCTCAACACTCAATTCTAAAAGAATCTTAGTTTCATTGCTCTCATTAATATGTGTCACACGTCTTCACCTCAAATCTGATTTATTTAAGACATTTTTTCTTCTAAAAAGAGTTTTTTATTTTTCCCTTACATATAATTCTACTTCTGCCATACCCTTTCATAAAATTCAAGTAATTTATTATACTGCTGTGCTATTCCATATTCACCAAGTGCATTCATGTCTCTAATATTCTTTTCAAACATTGCAATAAAATCTTGTCTTTGATTTAATCCAACATTTTCACTCCCCATAGGTAATGATGAAAAACCATATCTTTTTTCTGCACCACTATATACTTCTAGAGCCTTCATTTCCGTAAGTGTTGCATTTCTTGGATTTACCTTTTTTACTTCAATAATCTGTTCAAATTCATTTCCAAATTCATCAATTCCTTTAGCAAGTAAGTGAGGATTATCCTCTGTAGAATCATTTGTATACTTCAAATAAAATGAAAGACCTGTTCCATTTCCTCCCGAATAAAGCATATCATCTTTTTTAATATATACAATATGACTCGAAGCATTATTTGCCTGTCTTTCTAATTTCTCTTCCATATCTTCCTCAAGACGTTTCTGATGTTCTTCACGCATTGCTTCTCGCATTGCTTCTGTAGTTTTATCTACTTTTAGAATAAGTTTATTCCATTCTCTTTCTGTAAATGTGCTTCCACCTATCTGAAAAGACTGTTCCGTATCTCCATTTTTAAGCTTTTTATAAATTTCATTTTTCTTATCACTAATTATCTTCATATAATCAGTATCACTATTATTAGTAACTGTTTTGTTCCTTACATAGTTACCTCTATTCTTTATATCATCATTTTGTACATTATACGAACATGAACTACTAATACTCATAAATACTCCCTTCCCCAATAAAACACTGTTAAGAATACATCTTTTCCTAATGTTTCAATTAGTTCAATTATTATATACATAAAAACAGTGTCTACCTTCAAATCCAATCCTTTGAAAACAGACACCATCCTGGTTAAAAAGTATATCGTCAAAAACCGGTTAGACCATTATAATCTAACCGGTTTTCGTTAACTTATCTCAGTTATTAATTGACTATCTTACAATTCCATTACTTCTCTCATTTCATCACTTAATCTGCTTACATCAAGGCATTCATCTTCTAATGCAGCCTCAAACTTCAGCATTAATTCTTTATTAGGTATAGATATTTTTCCGTCATGATAAGTCAGAAATCCATATGTTACCATTGCAGCAAATATTTGTCTATTGTTCATGTAATCGGCAATTCATGAGAAAGCGCCTGTTCAATCGCCCATCGTTGCATCTCTAAACGTATATTATCTTTTATATCTTCGAACTTTGCATATTTGAAAATATGATCTGGCTCAACTGATTCCTTAACTTTATTTAATAATTTTCCCACATAATAAGTCTGTATGGGATGAAAATATCCAAGTTCTGGAAGAAACATATATGTTTCTGCAGAACAAATCTCATCTTCTATTTCCACTAAATATCCTGCTTCTTCCATACATTCTCTTTCAATACATTGAAAATGTGTTTCGCCAGTCTTTACCCCTCCACCTAAAAGGAAATATCCTTTCGGAGTTTCTACAACTCCGATTTCATCATCTCTTATGGGAATTATATAAGCCCCTGGTCTGTCATAATATTTTTCTTGTTCTTTTATGCCAAAAATCTTATGCATCTTAACCTCCAAAAATCTAAATTTACCTTCTGCTCATATAAAATATATCAATAGCTTTACTTGCAAACTCTGCTGTGCCAACTCCTCCAACATCATCAATATTTTCCGTAAGTTCTCCTCCACCGGCATACATTCTTCCAAGACCGCATAAAATCTTATCAGAACATGTATAAAAATGATCTGTAATGTAATCCTGAAGTTTCCTTACCTGCAACTGCACCTGTTCATCTTCTGGGTCCATTTCTTTCATTTGTCCGAATTCAACAAATAATTGCATAAACTCATTTGCAACAGTAGCTTCATCGTCTTTCGTCCAGTTCTTTGTTTTCTCTTCAAACTCCTTATACTCAGAGGTTTGTCCCCATTGTTCTTTTGCTCGTTTAGAATACTCATCAATCTTTGTTGTATCAAATACTTTAAAATCCATATATTTCACTCCTATTCCTTTTATTCCTCGAGCGAAACTAATAAGATTTTCAAGATGCTCTTTTTTCATAGTAAGCAATTCAATCTGCTGCTCTAATGCTTTGTTCCTGTCAAATTTAGGGGCATCAATTATCTTTTTAATCTCCTTAAGCGGAAATTCCAATTCTTTAAACAGTAAAATTTGTTGCAGCCTTTCCAAGGATGTATCGTCATACAACCTATAACCTGACTCTGTATATTCAATAGGTTTTAAGAGACCAATGGTATCATAATACTGCAGAGTGCGTATACTCACTCCTGTTAATTTACTTACCTCATTCACTGTCATCATTGTCATTTCCTCCTCTCGATAAACATATCGTAAACTATTACGTTGCGTAAGAGTCAATAGTTTTTCAAAGAAATTTTCAAAATTAATAGCTTGATAAATCCCGATTTATGCTACTAAGATTAGATCACGAAAACTCCGATTTGTATATCAGTTAAAATGCATAACTAAACAGGCAGCCTCATATAAGGCTGCCTGGGTTTCAAAATGTTCTATCTATCCCAACATTTTTTCTTATCTTCTTCTGTTATCTTCCTTATGACCTTGCAGGGATTGCCAACCGCAACCGAATCATCGGGTATATCTTTTACTACCACACTGCCACCGCCGATTACTACATTACTTCCGATTGTAACGCCCGGCATTACCTGAACACCTGCGCCAATCCATACGTTGTCACCGACAGTAATTGGATAGGCATATTCCAAGCCCTGATTTCTTCTTTCAAAATCAATTGGATGACCTGCTGTGTGGAAGCCGCAATCAGGAGCTACAAATACATTATCGCCAAATGTTACTTTACCGCAGTCCAGAATAACGGTATTGTGATTTGCAAAAAAGTTCTTGCCGATTTCGATATTGTATCCATAGTCGCACCAAAACGGAGCAACTATCGTAAACGCTCCCTTTGTTTTGCCGAGTAACCGTTTCATTATTGCCTGTTGATTTTTCTCGTCAGAGGGGCGAAGCTGATTATACTCATAACACAAGTCTTTGGCTCTGTTCCTTTCTATCAGCAAGTCCTTGTCATAATTAGCATCATAAAGCATTTGCTTCTGCATTTTTTCTTTCTCTGTCATAGCGCACCTCCATAATAAATCTGAATTTGCAAATCACCTAAATTGAATATCCCAAATTAATATCAAAAGGGACAATCAGCAGTTTTCGCAAATCTTTATTATAGTTCTCGAAAAAGATTTTTATATGCGATTGATTTTACCCTACACAACTTTCTGCACAAAATGGTGTAAGTTGGGTGTAAGGGTGTAAATTTTAATGTTTTCAAACTTCAAAAAACCTGCATAAACACTGGGTTTTTGGGACATTACTTATCTAAGGACTTCATTGTAGGGAAGAATAATACATCTCTTATGGCAGCTGAATCTGTAAGTAACATACAAAGTCTGTCAATACCATATCCTATACCGCCTGTTGGTGGCATACCAATCTCAAGTGCATTAAGGAAATCTTCATCTGTGTGGTTAGCTTCCTCATCACCTGCATCTGCTAAAGCATCCTGAGCCTTAAATCTCTCTCTCTGGTCGATAGGATCATTAAGTTCTGAGTATGCATTACACATCTCCCATCCATTCATGAACATCTCAAAACGCTCAACATACTCTGGATTCTCTGGCTTCTTCTTAGTAAGAGGCGAAATCTCAATTGGATGATCCATAACAAATGTTGGCTGAATAAGATGCTCCTCAACAAACTCCTCGAAGAAAAGGTTAAGGATATCACCCTTCTTATGATGTGCTTCATATTCTATATTCTTCTCATCTGCAAGCTTTCTTGCATCCTCTAAAGTCTTAACATCGTTCCAGTCAATGCCTGCATACTTCTTAACAGCATCAACCATAGTAATTCTTTCAAATGGCTTTCCAAGATCCATAGTAACACCATTATAAACAATAGTTGTAGTTCCAAGAACTTCCTGTGCTACATAACGGTACATGTTCTCAGTAAGATCCATCATTCCATTGTAGTCTGTATATGCCTGATATAACTCCATAAGAGTAAACTCAGGATTATGTCTTGTATCAAGACCTTCATTTCTGAATACTCGTCCAATCTCATATACTCTTTCAAGACCACCTACGATAAGTCTCTTAAGATATAACTCAAGAGATATTCTAAGCTTAAGATCTTCATTAAGTGCATTAAAATGTGTCTCGAATGGTCTTGCTGCTGCTCCACCTGCATTGCTTACAAGCATAGGAGTTTCAACTTCCATAAATCCTTCACCATCAAGGTATCTTCTGATAGCGCTGATAATCTTAGATCTCTTGATAAATGTATCCTTAACATCCTCATTCATAATAAGATCCACATATCTCTGTCTGTATCTGATATCTGTATTAGTAAGACCATGGAACTTCTCTGGAAGTATCTGCAAACTCTTAGATAAAAGAGTTATATTAGCTGCATGAATAGAAATCTCACCAGTCTTTGTCTTAAATACTTCACCTGTAAGACCTACAATATCACCAATATCAAACTTCTTAAAATCCTGATAAACTTCAACACCAACGCTGTCTCTTGCAACGTATGACTGAATATTACCCTTTAAATCCTGAATATTACAAAAAGAAGCCTTACCCATAACTCTCTTAGACATAAGACGTCCTGCAATTGTAACAGTCTTGTTCTCTAACTCTTCAAAATTGTCCTTTATATCCTTGCTATGATGTGTAACATCAAACTTAGTTATCTGAAAAGGATCCTTACCGGCATCCTGTAATTCCTTTAACTTATCTCTTCTTACCTTTAATAAAGCCTTAACGTCCTGCTCCTGATTATTAGCCTGAGGCTTCTTGTTCTGATTCTGATCATTGTTCTGACCCATTCTTAATTCCTCCTCATAGTTCATATATCACAACAATGCAGATAGCCTCTTCTTATAGTGGAAAAAGCTATCTGCTGTAACTTCAAATATTATCAGTTGTATTTAAAATAAAATACAATTATATGTTGGAACGCTGTATCTCAAGAATCTCATATTTAATAAAACCTTCATGAGTTTCTACTTCAACAACATCTCCAACCATCTTGCCCTCAATTGCCTTTCCAACAGGTGATTCATTAGAAATCTTACCCTTTAAGCTGTTAGCTTCTGTTGAACCAACAATCTTGAACTCAAGTACATCATCAAACTCTAAATCCTTTAATTTAATTCTGCATCCGATACTTACCTTGCTAAGGTCAACCTCATCTTCATCAACAACTTCAACATTTTTAAGTATCTTCTCTATCTCTCCGATTCTTGCCTCGATATCTCTCTGCTCATCTTTAGCAGCATCATACTCAGCATTCTCCGACAAGTCTCCTAATTCTCTAGCTTCTTTGATTTTGTCAGCAACCTGTTTTCGTTTATTAACCTTTAAATCCTGTAATTCGTCTTCTAACTTTTTAAGACCTTCGTATGTAATTTTCTGCTTCTTTACATTCTCATCTGCCATCTTTAATTCCTCCATATAGTTAATTCAGTGTTACTTAACAAACAAAACACAACGAGGGTCAAGCAGTCACCTGACCCTCGTATCATATTATAATGTATTTTGTCACAATTGTCAAATTTTCTTTAAAAATAAATAATTATTCGCCTTTATAGTAAAGACTGTTGGTAATATTACCATCTTTATCATATTCATATGTATATGTTTCTACAAGATTATTGCTTTCATCATAAACTTCTATCTTGACTGGCTTACCTGCTTCATTAAGTTCATATGAATTATTAAACTTACGAATAGTTGCCTCCTCTTCATTACGTGAATTAGAAGTTATCTTTACAGGCATACCATATTCATCATTCTCATAATCTGCTGTAAATTCAAGCATTCCATCAACTTCATAATTAGATGACTTTACAAGATAGCCATTCTCATCATATTCTTTATCATAAATAAGATTGCCATTCTCATAATAAGATTCAGCCTTAATAATCTTTCCATTCTCTGCATAAAAAGAAGTTTCATTCTCTGTTCCAATCTTTCTTGTATGTCTTTTAAGAATACCACTTTCATAATACTCTTTCTCATCACTTGATATAAGTTCATTATCATTATTATACTTACAAACCGTAACAAGCCCATCTATCTGATTTTTCACAATATAGCTTGTCATATTGCCCTTCTCATCATAATTGTAAACATTGGCCGTATCATCATTCCAGTAATACTCGCTATATGATGTAAGTAATTCATCATTATAGTCGCCTTTATACAATTTACGTCCTTTATCATCAAGTTCAAACATGGTATACATTCTAATGGTACGATTGTTCTCTTTATCGTACTTATTAATAGTTGCCTTTACATTCTTTGCATCGCCGAATTCAAAATCATAATCCCAAATAACCTCTCCTTCATACTCTGCAAGATCTGTGACTTTAACATATGCATGTTTACAATCATCTGAGTAAGAAATCTTTGCACAAGAAACAAAGGGATCAACCTCTTCTATAAGTTTTCCCTCTTCATCATAGGTTCTCTTAATATCATCTTCAATATCAGAAACTAAAGAATAATAGTCAAACACCTTCACATCATAAACACCATTTGTCTTCGGATTACTGGTAAGTTCCAAAGTTCTCTTTTTCTCTTTACTACAGCCTGAAAGAAGTATTGCGACTAATATTATAGCAAAACCTGTTAGTTTCTTTCTAAAAGTATACGTCATATATTTCACCATCTTTATTTGTTTTGCCTCTCATTAATTTAATACTCCAAAACCCAAACATACAAACATATTAGTATAAAAATCTAGTAAAGTGATGCTGACCATTCCCATGTATATGAATTATATGAGAACACTGTTCCCTCATCACTATATGTAGCTGACTGCATCTTCTGATTACCTGAGTTCCAGAATAACACTGTTCTTATGCCATCAACTTCTGTATATCCTAAAATAGTAACCGCATGTCCCTCATTCTCTGAAAAACATGAAATTGCTATAGGCTTTTTGTTATCAAGGTTTTCTTTAACCTGTTCCCACGTAAGCTGTCCATATGCCTTGCTATAATCAAGTCCGTAAGCATCAAGTGCTTTGTCCTTAAGCTCCATATCTCCACCTTCATCAAGGTCGATATTCATCTTCTCACAAACTGATTCAGCAGTTATTGTATAATCGCCTTTAACATATCTTACAATTGTAGCAACTGATGCTGCCCAGCACATTCCTCTTGAATTACCCTGCTTGTCAAGCTGAGTTACAAGACAGTCTGTTGTATCAAGTATAGTTCTGTTATCATCTTTAACTATATAATCACCAAAAACTTCAATTGAAGGCTTGGCAGTAAACATTGATGATATAGAATCTATAATACCATTAGCTTTTTCTTTTAAATTATTCTTCTTAATAACAACCTTAGAAGAACTCTTCTCTGTTGCACTGTTAATGTTGCTGCCCTTACTTGTCTCAGTTAATGTATTATCAGCTGTATTATCAAAGCAAGCCTTTGACGCCTCTGCATATATTGTTCCCTTTGAATAATACAAATAATAGTTCTCGTCAGCCTTTGACGCAAGTATATTAAGCTCCTGTGCAATATCCTTTCCTATAGTTGCATTCCACTTATCATCCTTACGATACACACTAAGAACAAGCTTAATCTCATCATTCTCATAAACAGGATAATAGTAAATATCTTTTTTCTCATCCATATTGTCCTTATCACATATTGTATAAGGAGTGCCAAGATATAATTCATCATAATTGCAAATTGAAACACCAAATAAAGTCTCGCTTCCTTTTACTCCCTCAAGCATACCTGGTGCAATTCTTCTTGCATACTCATCTGCTTCTTGAGGAATCTCATATGAAACGAGATTAAGATTATCAGATCTTATAGCAGCAATACATGGTACTTCTTCATCATCTATTACCACCATCTCAACAGAATCTTTATTTATTGAATTATTATCATCTTTTGAATTTATAAAACTAGTAACAGCAAATACTACTGTTGCAATAAAAAATATCCT
>JAILNW010000224.1 GCA_024691145.1 Lachnospiraceae bacterium | reverse complement strand
TAAACATACTGGTAACTTCTTATCACCTTTTATATCATCAATGTTAATATTCGAAAGTAAATCTAAATATTCATAAGGTCTCTTCCCATCAAATCTAATTAATTTAGAATAATTATATATTTCAATAAAGTTATCTTCTTTATCAATATCACAAAAAGCTATCTTATTATAAAAATCAATGCTGCACTGGGTATACTGATCCTTATTTATATATAATCTGTTGCCACTCATGCTTTTTTCAATAGTTATTTTTTCTTTTATATTGTCATTATTAAGATCTATATAAAATTCTGAACCTAACTCTGCCTTTGAAATAGCATATGTGTTATCGTCTGCAAATCCAAATCCAAAATTTGTACATTCGTAAAAGCACTCAAGCCAGTCCGTATTATCTTCTGTATAGTAAACAGCTTCTTTTTCATCCGATACTTCATCAAAAAAAGGTGAAATTACCCATTCTTTACATATCTTATCATCAAGACATTTTTTAGCAACATAAAAAAACTTAGTGTTCTCACCTTTGTTCAGTTTACTTTCGCCTGGCTCAGTAACATCTAAAAATATCTTCACTAATTTGCAATTTTCCCTGTCATCAACAACCTCTGTGGATTTTACGTTACTCTTGATAGTACTAAAAAACATAGGATTTCCAATATTTGATATTGAATATGTAATCTTATTTAATTCATAGTAATCGGCATTTTCTATAGCATATGTCGCCTTATCCAGTACCTTTTCAAAAGAATCATATTCCGTTTCTGCATTTATTACTATTTCCGCTTTCTTACTTTCTGTCTTTTCATTTTTTACTGGTTTTTCAGTTTTTTCTGGTTTTCTCAACAGAACTGTCCCAATGCCTATGCTAAGGACGCCTATAATTATTGCGCCTACAATAATTATTTTTTTATTAACTTCCATATTATCCTCCTATTAAATATCCAAACATTATTATAGATATTA
The DNA here is from genome assembly GCA_024691145.1 of Lachnospiraceae bacterium. GTDB lineage: Bacteria > Bacillota > Clostridia > Lachnospirales > Lachnospiraceae > JAILNW01. The sequence goes on along the minus strand of JAILNW010000224.1, from coordinate 14,517 downwards.
TACATTAAATCTTCAAATTATGTGTGAAAAAAATGTGAACAAAAAAAGCCTATACCTTAAGTATAAGCTTTTTATACTAATCTTACTGATATAATTTTGTTGCCATATCAGCAACTCCTTTACATATAATTAATATAGTCTTGTTTTATCAATTTCCCACAAGAATCTTATATGAAGTAGCCTGTTAATATCCCTTGCTATTCCAAGCACATCTATAAGTACCTTTCCATACTCTCCAAGATAAATATCAAGCATCTCAGCATTCTTTATTTTTACAAGATACTCATACTTTAAACTTACAAGCGTAAGAAGCATATCATCAAGGCTGCTGCCATAAGGCCTTATGCCAAACTGCTCAGCTATATACTGATGTACTGTCTCCACATCCGTCATCCTGCTTGCATCTAAATTAACATATCTCATGTTTTTCCCCCCATGAAAAAATTTCCCCTTCTATGTTAATTCAAATATTGCCCAAACTCCCTTACCGACTTAATAGGACACAGTTTAAGTTTAACTTCTGGCAGCCCCTTTAAATTGGCTGCTGGAAGAATAACTCTGTTAAATCCCATCTTTTCGGCTTCTAAAACTCGGGTATTGGCATTACTTACAGCTCTTACCTCCCCGGTAAGACCTACTTCGCCAAATATTATAGTCTTCTCATCAATTTCTTTATTAAAATAACTAGAAACTATAGCAGCAACCACAGAAAGGTCTATGGATGTTTCATTAAGTTTCATGCCACCTGCAACATTAACATATGCATCGCACTCTGCCATCTTAAGTCCCATACGCTTTTCAAGTACTGCCATAAGTATATTAAGTCTGTTAAAATCAGCACCTGCAACTGTTCGTCTTGGAAAGTTAAAACTTGTTCTGCATACAAGTGCCTGTATCTCAACAAGAATAGGTCTTGTTCCTTCCATGGTACATGTAACAACTGAACCAGGCTCATTAACAGGTTTTCCCTGAAGCATATATTCTGAAGGATTAGTTACTTCGCTAAGTCCTGTCTGCTTCATTTCAAAAACACCAACTTCATTAGTTGATCCAAATCTGTTCTTAACAGCTCTAAGCATTCTGTAGGAAGCATGATTCTCACCTTCAAAATACAGCACTGTATCCACCATATGCTCTAACAGCCTTGGTCCAGCCACGTTACCTTCCTTCGTAACATGACCAACTATAAATACTGTTATGCCCAAAATCTTTGCTATATGCATAAGGACACTTGTTGATTCCCTTACCTGGCTTATACTTCCTGGCGAACCTGAAACATCTTCCTTATACATGGTCTGTATAGAATCAATTATTAAAATCTCTGGCTTAATCTCTCCTGCAATTTCCTCAATAAGAGTAAGATTTGTTTCGCTTAAAAGTAACAAATCTCCTTTAAAATCCTCAATTCTGTCAGCTCTCATCTTAATCTGTTCACAGGATTCCTCACCAGATATGTATAATACTTTCTTTTCCTTATTTGCCAGTTCCTTGCACATTTGTAATAAAAGTGTAGACTTTCCTATACCGGGATCTCCTCCTACTAAAACCAAAGAACCTGGTACAATTCCACCTCCCAGAACTCTGTCCAGCTCACCTATTCCAGTTTCTAATCTTTCATTCTTTCTGAATTCAACTTTTGACAAAGAAACAACACCCTGACTTCCACCTGCAGGTGTTCTGTAGGTCTTTGGAGCTGTCGTTCCCTTTGTTACACTCTTTCCTTCCACCATTGTGTCCCAGTTCCTGCATCCGGGACACTGACCAAGCCATTTGCCTGATTCATATCCACATTCTTTACAAAAGAATACGGTTTTTGCTTTTGCCATATCTTAATCCACCAAATCTGATTATTTTTTCTTAACTATCATAGTAACCTTGCTTCTGCCATCCTTAGTTATGGTAGCAGTTCTAAGTTTGCTAAAACCACTTTTTTCAAAACAACGGATTGCCCTTAAATTATCTTCAGAAGGTCCGGCAACAATCATATCTGCAATACCATTATTAAGCATATATTCTGCCATGCCTGTAATAGTTTCTGTTCCAATACCCATGTTCTGGTACTCTGACTTTCCAATAAGTATATCAATCGCCATGGTCTTATCCATAGCCTCTTCAGAGTTATCTTTAAGTGCACTTTTAAGTTCATCCGTTATATCATAATACTGCATATATCCGACAGCAATTCCGTCATATTCAATAATAAATGCGTACTCGCCATCTTCTTCCTTAATTCTAGGATTATACTGCTTGATTACTTTATCAAGTTCAACAGCATCAGCTTCATCACTATTATAACTTTGTATTCCTGGAGCTGATAACCATTCTGTTAAAAATACATAGTCGCAAATACTGTCGCGCATTTTTCTAACGCTTACACTGCTATTCTTGAATAAATAATCCATATTATCCTCCATATTGTAAAATAAAATAGGCAGGAGGGATAATAACCCTCCTACCCGGTTAACGTTGTCTCCCAATTATTAAAAACATAAATATTAATTATAATCTTTTAATACAAACACTCGACTTGGAATCTTCTTCAAGAACAAGACTAAATACAAGTTTTCCACCCAGATTAGTCTTCATATCGCCAATCTCCGCATCATTTACAATTATCTTGTAGTCTTTCTCAGCTTCAAGTTCCAATGTTATCTGTGCGTCCTCCTTACCGCTAACATCAAAGTTCATACTGTCTTCAGTTACTTTCATGTCCGTTACAGTAGTCCCAGGTACAGATTCATATACAAACATTCCATTCTTCTCAAGTTTTGTGATTTCCTTGAATGTTTTAACCTTATACAAATCTCCCTCATGTTCAAAATCCGATACTTTTGACTTGGAATCTAATGTGTAGTTACCGAAACTAAGTCCTCCGTCAGCTTCACTACGTATTAATTCATCCACTATTGCCATGTAAAGTCCCTCCTAATACAATTTCTTAAAGTTTGTGGTCATCTGCCACCTAAGATGTCCTAATGTATCTTATATATAATTATACAATATTTTTGAGATTTTTGCCACTGATTTGTGCAACATTTCTAAAAAAAATACACTGTAAAATTATGTAAATTTTACAGTGTATTAAAAAATATTACTTCTTTACAGTCTTTTTTCTTGTGCGTCTTTTATGTTCTCTTGAAAATGTCAGCTTGCCTTCTTCCACAGTAAGCTTTATAATATCTCCTTCTTTTACATTGCCCTCCAGGAACTCATCTGCAAGCATATCCTCAATCTCTGTCTGTATGGTTCTCTTAAGAGGTCTTGCACCGTAGTTCTTATCATAACCTTTTTCTAAGATAAAATCAGCAGTTTTGTCATCAGCTTCAATTGTTATATCCATAGACTCCTTTGTTCTCTTGGAAATGTTATTAAGAAGCAGTTTAACAATACCTCTTAAATGATCCTTAGTAAGTGAATGGAATACAATTATCTCATCAATTCTGTTAAGGAACTCTGGTTTAAACATTTCCTTTATCTCAGACATAACATTCTGCTTCATGTTATTATAATTAACCTGTTCATCATTCTTTGATGTAAATCCAAGAAGCTTAGGTGCAATAATCTTCTGCGCACCTGCATTGGAAGTCATAATTATAACGTTATTCTTAAAGCTTATCTGTCTTCCCTGGGAGTCTGTTATTCTTCCGTCATCAAGTACCTGAAGAAGTATGTTAAATACATCCGAATGTGCCTTTTCAATCTCATCAAATAATATAACTGAATATGGATGCTGTCTTACTTTCTCACTTAACTGTCCGCCTTCGTCATATCCTACATATCCTGGAGGAGATCCAATAAGTTTTGAAACACTGTGCTTTTCCATATATTCAGACATATCAACTCTTATCATGGCATTCTCATCACCAAATAATGCCTCTGCAAGAGCTTTGCAAAGTTCTGTTTTTCCAACACCAGTTGGTCCAAGAAAAAGAAATGAACCTATCGGTCTGTTAGGATCTTTAAGTCCTACTCTTCCTCGTCTTACAGCCTTAGAAACTGCTTTTACAGCCTCTTCCTGGCCTACAACTCTCTGATGAAGAACATTTTCAAGATTTCTAAGTCTTTTACTTTCCTCTTCTCTAAGTTTTGTTACAGGAATCTTTGTCCAGCCAGATATAATATCCGCTACTTCTTCCTCACCCACAACTAAAACCTCATCTTCATCATTTTCAAGACTATCCTTTATGGCGGCAAGTTTTTTAGCAGCTCTCTGCTGTTTAGCGCTTATCTTCTTCGCCTTTTCCAAATCTCCCGAAAGAACGGCCTCTTCTTTTTCTTTTATAATCTTATTAATCTTTTCTTCTAATTCAGTAACTGCTTCATCTTTTTTATAAGACTTTAATCTTATCTTTGATGATGCCTCATCAATAACATCAATTGCCTTATCTGGAAGATATCTGTCATTAATATATCTTATGGACATCTTAACTGCAGCCTCTACCGCTTCATTACTTATAACAACCTTATGATGTTCTTCATATTTATGCTTAAGTCCATTTAAAATTTCTATACATTCTGCCTCTCCCGGCTCCTCTACAGCTATAGGCTGGAATCTTCTTTCAAGAGCAGCATCCTTTTCTATATGTTTTCTGTATTCTTCTCTTGTGGTTGCACCTAAGATTTGTATCTCACCTCTTGATAAAGAAGGTTTTAATATATTAGATGCATCAATTGCTCCTTCTGCACCACCAGCTCCTATAATAGTATGTATCTCATCTATAAAAAGAAGTATGTTGCCACTATTGGTTACTTCTTTAATTACTTTCTTAATACGCTCTTCAAATTCTCCTCTGTACTTTGAACCTGCCACCATACCAGACAAATCAAGAGTAAGAACCCTTAAATCCCTTACTGTATCTGGCACATCACCAGATATTATTTTTTGTGCCAGACCTTCTGCAATTGCAGTTTTACCTACTCCAGGTTCTCCCACAAGACATGGATTGTTCTTGCTTCTTCTGCTAAGAATCTGTATAACTCTTTCTATCTCATTCTTTCTGCCTATTACAGGATCAAGTTTTCCATCCTTTGCATATTCTGTAAGATCCCTGCTATACTGGTCTAATGTCGGTGTAGATGATTTATACTTATTTTTGCCCTTTGCCTGGAGATATTCATTCTTTGCAGCATTGGCATCAACTCCAATTGCACACATTGTATCGACATATAGTTTCTGCATATTTACACCTATAGTGTTAAGCAATACATTGGCAAAACACGAACCATCTTTAATCATTGCAATAAGAAAATGCTCTGTTCCAACACTTGATGAATGAAGTCTCTCTGCTTCATTCTCTGCTGCCTTTATAAGTTTCTTAGCCCTTGGTGTTATACTGTCCTTGCTTACAACAATCTCTGGCCTGTTCTCATTAATAAGCTTGCTGATAAGATTAATTACTCTTTCTTCATCAACTCCATTTTCAAGCAAAACCTTGCCTGCGGTGCCATCTGCAACAAGAAGACCTATAAGCAGATGTTCTGTGCCAATGTAATTGTGGGACATTCCTCTTGCAACATCTGTAGCAATATCTAATGTATCTTTTGCGCTCTGAGTATACTTATTCATGCCTAAATCCTCCTATCCGTTACATTCCCTCGAATTCATCAAATATCCTGTCAACAGCCTCATGTACTTCTTCTTTGGAAATATTCTTACAAGCTGCCCTGGCAAGAATAACCCTTAGATTACGAATCATATCAAGTTCTGCCTGACACTTATCAATATCAATACATACAACAGCACCATATCTCCTGTCAAGTTTTATATATCCCTCTTGTCTTAAAATATTGTATGCTTTATTAACTGTATGCATGTTGATACCTATATCCATGGCAAGATTCCTTACAGAAGGCAGGTTATCGCCATCTCTAAGTTCAGAATTAGCTATTCCGATAATAATCTGATTCCTAAGCTGCATATATAATGCCTCATCACTGTTAAAATCAATCTTAATAATCATGCCACTCACCTCTTAAGGTCATATCTTCCGATTCCTACAATAGTATATCGTCATCATCATCGTCTTCATCAAGAGTTTCAATATCTCTTATGTCGTCATCACTAAACTCTTCATCTAAATCTATATCGTCTTCATCGTCTTCATCAAATTCATCGTCGTTATACTTCTTATCCTGTAATTTAAGTAAAAGTTTAATTGCAAGTATCATTGTTACAGCTAAAAGCAGTGCAAGCAATGCAATAATTACAGAACATAATGTTATTTTCTTCTCATACTCATTTTTTGATAAATCAGAACCTGTTACTGCATTTGATACAATCTTTGTTGCTCTGTTATATCTTTGTATAGTATTCTCTTTTTTATCATACTGGTAAAAATCAGTATCTCCTGTAGATATGTTAGCAGCATATATAAGTATAAAGTTATCCTTAGGATTACTTTCAAGAACATACGCATCCACATTAACTCCGCTTATTGTTACTTTAGTTGACTTATATCCAATAGGAATAATACTCTTATCTTCAAGTTCTACTATCTCATATGTAAATGCATTCGAAAGATAGACTCTTCCTGCTTCTTCAACAACTATCATCTTTCCTCTGTTTTCAAGAAGCTCTTTACTTTCTGTTTTTTTCTTATTATCCTCTGCTTCATCTTCAAACTGTCTGTATATAAGAAGATTGTATGTATTAGTATTGCCAGCCTGGGCTGTTACCACAATCTCTGCAGTATTCCATCCTGTATTAAGACCTTCTACACCATTAATCTCAACTCTTGCATTTTCTTCATTAGGTACTGCATTAACAACAACATATTCATTCTCAAATGGTATTGTAACCTTATACTCTGTTAAGGCTGGCGAAAATTCCTCCTCTAAATTACCCGGGCTAATCTTAATTGCCTTTAATGTTGCATCATCGCTAAGTACCACCACACTTTGTCCTGTAACCTTAACAGGTGCAAATGCATAGTTCACTTCTTCATAATTTACATCAAGCACCGAAGCAGCTCCAACTAAAGTTACCTCACACTCTCCTGCTGCGGCAACATTAAATGCCATTGAATAATGACGTGTAGTACCTCCTACACTTGCCTTATCAGTTAATCTAAGATATCCATCTGCTCCGGTTATAAAATCGCCGCCAGACACAAACTGTAATATATTCTGATCATATGAAATAGATGCCTCTATGTCAGCAAGTTCAACATCTGCTTCAATATCAATAGAAATATTAACAGTGCCTCCCACATCAATGACCGGATTATCTGTTAAAAATCTAATGTTAGCATTACCTGCAAAAGCTTCTTTACCACCTACTATAGTCAATAGCACTGTAAACAGAAACATTGTAATACATATTTTCCCTGTTTTTAATAAATTCCTCATACTATTTTCCTCATTTCTATAAATATATCTATACATTTTTTAACACATATACCAACAAATGTCAATTACTGTAATTAAAAATATAGTGCCACCTACATTTTGCAGATGGCACAAATCTTTTATCTTTAACGGATAACATTTATAACATACTTTCTAACATCACCATTCTGGGCAGTTACTGAAACTTCAATCTTATTATTGCCTGGTGCAATGCTTACAGCTCCTGTTCCGCTTACCTTTGCGTATGAACTTACTGCAGTAGCTGCAATATTAATTGAAGTAACATCAGAACCAACTACTATGCTATACTCCTGATTCTTATTAACATCAAACGCAGGTGATAATGCATAATCAGTTACACTTAATGACTTTAACCAATTGTTAGGGTTCTTTGCATCTGCTGGTAATGAACATGCACTTTGTGGCATATTCTTGTATACCGGAATTGAGAATACAATTGGAAGTTCATCATAATTATCAATCTGTCTGTATGCTTCAGCTACCTTTACTGATTCTGACCAGGCAGCCTGAACATTTGACATATACTGATGATTATATGTAGATCTGTTTGTTACATTAAACTTCTCAAGGTATATTGTATTCTGACCTCTTCCTATGTAACTTGCAGAAATAAACTTCGCTCCACCTACAATGGCTCTGTATGGATCTGTCCAAGGTATAAGATATGATGCATTAGTACTTGCACTGCTTGTTCCATTCTTTGCATAATTAAGACCATTCTTAATTGCTCCTAATGATACCGTGCTGTTGTAAGCACCAATATTATAATAATTGTAATATCCTTCAAAACCTTCAACTGTTCCGCTTACACTGTTACTAAGTGTTGTTTTTGATGTAACTACTTCCTGCTTAACTCTTGAAGCAAGGTGATATGGGCTGACACCTGAATATTTAGCTGCCGCCATAAATATATCTGAATATAACATTGTTGTCTGTGTATTAGTATTAATGTCTACCACTGGCACCTCTTTATTAAACATTGCTGTGTTTTTAAGAATTGCCTCTACACCTGACTTTGTCTGATATCCTTCATGATATGATAACAATTCAAATTCAAATATTGTTGAATCATAAAGGAAGTTACGTGGATCCATGTAATATGCAACGACTGGTTTTGATGCCGTTACCCATGAAGATCCGTCATATGGAACAAATGTATCTGTAGCATAACTGTATGCTCCTTTGTCCAAAGACTTCCATGCTATATTCTTACTGTTAGGTATAAGATTAATACCTACTGCGCCTTCTTTTGCAATAACCGTATCCCAATCAAGACCTGTATTAAATGCTCTGAATTCCCAATTAGGATGTGATTTATGTAATTGTCTTAATAATACTTTATAACTTTCAGGAAAGCCCTGTTCGTTAAGTTTTGCTTCAAATGCCTCATCTTTTTCAACATTTTCAGCTATCTTAACATAATCAGCACATACATATCCTGTAAGTGTTTTATTATTATAAGAGAACTCTACTTTATACCATCCGCTAAGTTTCTCTACAATTCTTACTGTTGCTCCTGTTGATAATCTCACATACTGATCATCATACTTAAGCATCTCATATGATGTTCCTGCTCCCGTTCTTACATTAAGTACAGTTGCTGTAACATTACCAAGAATCTCATTATTAACCTCAGGTTCCTGTGATGCTTTATTCTCAGGAATATTAGTTGCAACTTCAGCAACCTTCTCATCAGTTACTTTTTCAACATATGTTGCAGATACATAACCCTGAAGTACTTTATCATCATAGTTGAATGAAATGTACATCCAGCCATTTTCTTCTTTTTCAATCTTAACGCTTGTTCCATAAGCAAGTCTTATATATTGATTATTATATGATAATATATCAAATGATGTTCCTGCTCCTGTTCTTACATTAAGACTTGTATCAGCTATTACCTTTCCAAGGCTGTTAGCCGAATCTCCATCAACCTTAGTTTCCTTAGGTGCCTCTGTAGCTGCTGTAATATCCTCAACTGGTGCCTTTGTTACCTCTACAACCACAGGATTTATAACTGGCGCTGGTGCTGATGCTGGTGTTGGTGTTGGAGCTATCGTAGGAAGTGCTCCTTTTGTAATCTTTATGTATTCGCTTGTAGCATAACCTTCTAATATCTCATTATTAAACACAAACTTTATATTGTACCATCCGCCATTGCTGCCTTTTATTACAACCTTAGTTCCTTTAACAAGCTTAACTAATGTTGCTCCCTGCTTTAATATAGCATATGTTGTGCCTTCACCAGTTCTTACATTAAGTGCATCTGCTGTTGTCTCACCCATAATATCACCATTAAGTTCTGGAACCACAACTGGTACTGGTGTTGGTGCCAATGTTGGTGTTACTGTTGGTTTAACTGTCGGTGCTACAGTTGGTTTAACTGTTGGTGCTGGTGTCGGTGTTGCTGTATTAGGTTTTGTCAAAGAAACATATGATGATGACAAATATCCCTTAAGCACCGTTCCACTATAATTAAATGACGCATAATACCATGAGTTTGTTTTACTTATGATATCAACCACAACGCCCTTTTTCAGCCTTACATATGCTGAATTATACTTCATAATGGCACTTGAAGTAGATGCCCCGGTTCTTACATTAAGACTCGAAGCTGTTACATATCCCTTCGTACCTGCTAAACTTGTTGTTGTGCTTGTTGTCTTTGCAGTAGTCTTTGTTATATATGACTTGCTTGCATAGCCCTTTAAATTCTTTCCATTGTATGAAAATGATATATAATACCATCCCGATTTTTCACTGTTAATGGTTACAGTTGTATTCTTTGGCAGTCTTACAAGAGTAGAACCACTTCTTAATATGGAATACTTTGTACCTGCCCCTGTTCTTACATTAAGTAATGTTGCAGTTACCTTTCCTGATGTAGCTGCATATGCAGTAGGGGTAAAACCCTCAAAAAAACATGTCTCTGCCGATATAGTAAAAATTAATGCAAATATAAACGAAAAAAACCTAACAAGTCTACTGTTTTTCCTCATAAAATCAGCTCCTTCCATGATCGCAGTATAAATGTTACGTTCCCCTTCGACATAAAATATGTTCACAATCTATGTTAAATTTTATATTCTTCTCAATAAAATAATCTACCCCTATTGATTATGTCCCGTTCCTCATGCCCTCAAATGTGTTAATCCCTTATAAAAATATTCCCCAAAACTCTCTTACAAAAATATCATCCTCCTTACAACAAACCTATTATCATAATCAATCCAAACAACTAGTCGATAATTATTTCGACATAAGTAACAAATCTATATACTTATTTTACCATAAATTACTAATAATTTGTTGAATTTGTGACTAATTTCCTATAAAAAAGTTTCAAACAGGTTACATTTCGCAGTCTGACAAAATAAAATTCTTTATTTTGCCAACTGCGTACAGTAACTTCTAATTCTTATTAGATCTCATCTATTGCTTTTCCTATATCGTTTCGCATATACTTTTTCTCAAAGTTAACTAACTTTGTTGCTTCATATGCATTCTTTCTTGCATCTTTTAAGTTATCTCCGATTGCAGTTATTCCCAAAACTCTTCCTCCGTTAGTTACTATCTTGCCATCTTTAAGTGCTGTTCCAGCATGGAAGCAGTAGTAACCTGTCTTTCCTTCAAAGTTCTCAAGTCCTGTAATCTCATAGCCCTTATCATACTTTTCAGGATATCCGCCAGAAGCTAATACAACACATACTGCTGCATTATCTTCAAACTGAAGATCGATCTTATCAAGTGTTCCATCTATGCATGCCTCAAATACATCGATTATGTCATTCTTCATTCTTACAAGTACAACCTGAGCCTCTGGATCTCCAAATCTTGCATTATACTCAAGAACTTTAGGACCATCTGCAGTAAGCATAAGACCTAAGAACATAACACCTTTAAAATCTCTTCCTTCAGACTTCATGGCTGCAATACTTGGCTTTAATATCTTCTCTTCGCAGAATGCTTTAATCTCATCATTATAGAATGGACTTGGTGAAAATGTTCCCATTCCTCCTGTGTTAAGTCCCTGGTCACCATCTTTTGCTCTCTTGTGATCCTGAGCAGATGTCATGGCCTTTATTGTAGTTCCGTCACAGAAGCAAAGAACAGAAACTTCTCTTCCTGTCATAAACTCTTCTATAACGAGCTTGTCTCCTGCTGAACCAAACTGCTTGTCAAGCATAATAGTCTTAACTCCGGCCTTAGCCTCTTCTAAAGTGTTGCAAATAAGAACACCCTTTCCAAGAGCAAGTCCGTCAGCCTTTAAAACTATAGGCATCTTTGCTGTCTCGAGATATTTAATTGCATCCTCTGCAGATGTGAATGTCTCATATGCTGCTGTTGGAATGTTGTACTTTTTCATTAATTCCTTTGAAAATGCCTTTGAGCCCTCGAGTATAGCTGCATTGGCTCTAGGACCAAATACTCTTAGACCTCTCTTTTCAAATACATCAACGATTCCGCCAACTAATGGATCATCCATACCTACTACTGTTAAATCTATATTATTATCCTGTGCAAAATCTGCTAACTTATCAAATTCCATTGCACCAATATTAACACACTCTGCTATCTGTCCAATTCCAGCATTACCTGGTGCACAGTAAATCTTATCAACTTTGCTGCTTTGTGAAACCTTTGTAGCTATAGCATGTTCTCTTCCGCCACTTCCAACTATTAAAACTTTCATGATATATACCTTCCTTTATTCTTCAACAATTGCAATGTTGTCAACAACTTTTACTTTGTTATGTGCTATAAGATTAATAACCTGTGGCATAATATTCCACTCTGCTTCTTCCATAACTCTCTTTTGCAGAACCTCTGGAGTGTCGCCATTCTTAATATATACTGCCTTCTGCATAATAATAGGACCCGTATCTGCTCCCTTATCAACAAAGTGAACTGTTGCTCCTGTTACTTTGCAGCCTCTTTTTAAAACTTCCTCATGTACCTTCAGGCCATAAAAGCCCATTCCACAAAATGAAGGTATAAGTGAAGGATGAATATTAATAATTCTGTTCTCATATTTATTTATTAGGAGTTCCGGCAATATAACAAGATATCCTGCAAGTACCACAAGATCAACCTTAAAGCTGTCAATAGTATCCACAAGAGCCTTATTAAACTCTTCTCTTGTTGCATAATCCTTAGGTGATACGCAAATTCCTTCTATGCCATTGTCCTTTGCCCTTGTAAGAGCATAAGCATCAGGTTTATTGCTTATTACAACCTCAATGGAAGTATCTGTTATAACTTTGCTTTTAATCTTATCAATAATAGCCTGAAGGTTAGTTCCTCCTCCAGAAACTAATACTGCTATCTTTAACATATAATTGTCCTCCGACTGCTTTTTTAACACGAATACCCTGCAGAGTAATAAAACTCCACAGGGTTATCATCAACAATATCTAATAATTATCTTATGTCTATACCCTTGTCACCGCTTATAATCTCACCGATAACATAAGGTGTCTCACCTGCTGCCTTAATTGCTTCCATAGTCTTATCTACATCATTCTTATCAACAGCAAGCATCATACCAATACCCATGTTGTAAGTGTTATACATCATATCTTCTTTAATATCACCATCTTTTGAAAGCATATCAAAAATTGGTGGAACAACATAACTGTTCTTATTAACCACAGCTCTTACTCCTTCTGGTAACATTCTAGGAACATTCTCATAGAAGCCACCGCCAGTAATATGGCTGCATCCTTTAATTGTAACACCGCTGTTCTTAACAGACTTTAATGCTTTTACATAAATCTTAGTTGGTGTTATAAGTTTTTCTCCAAGTGTTCCTCCTAATGACTCAAAGTAAGTATTAAGAGATTCTGTATTCATGCTGAATACCTTTCTTACAAGGGAATAACCATTACTATGTATACCAGATGATGCAATACCTACAATAGTATCACCTGCTTTTATAGTTGAACCATCTATAAGATTTTTCTTATCTACAATACCTACTGCAAATCCTGCAAGGTCATATTCATCTATTGGATAGAAACCTGGCATCTCAGCAGTCTCTCCACCTATAAGTGCTGCTCCTGCCTGCATACATCCATCAGCAACACCCTTAACTATAGTTGCTATCTTTTCAGGTTCGTTCTTTCCACATGCTATATAATCAAGGAAAAATAATGGTTCTCCTCCTGCACATGCTATATCGTTAACACACATAGCAACACAGTCAATACCTACTGTATCATGCTTATCTAAAAGAAAAGCAAGTTTAAGTTTTGTTCCAACACCATCTGTACCTGAAACTAAAGTTGGCTCCTCCATACCTTTAAAGCCATTTAATGAAAATGCACCTGAAAATCCGCCTATTCCACCAAGTACTTCTGGTCTCATAGTATTCTTAATATGCTCCTTCATCAAGCTTACAGCCTTATAACCAGCTTCGATATCTACGCCTGCTTTTTTGTAATCCATTATTGTTACCTCCAATTATTTTTTCATCTGAGCAATATACTCTTTATAACCTATATCATCAAGTTTCTTAGCTTTCGCTGAAACTCCATCTTTTTGTTCAGCAGAAAAATCCTTAAGTTTTTTCTGTAACTCTTCATCACTTACGGCAAGTATCTTAGCTGCAAGTATAGCTGCATTAGTTGCGCCGTTAATAGCAACAGTTGCAACTGGTATTCCAGAAGGCATCTGTACTATAGAATATAATGAATCAACTCCGCCAAGTCCGCTTGTCATAATTGGTACTCCAATTACTGGCAGTGAAAACAAAGCTGCTGTCATACCTGGAAGGTGTGCTGCTCCTCCTGCTCCTGCAATGATAACCTTTATTCCTTTATCCTGTGCAGTTTTTGCATAGTCAACAAATATGTCTGGCATTCTGTGTGCTGAGATTATAGTCATCTCATAATCAATACCAAACTTTTCAAGAGTCTCTGCTGCCTTGCTCATGATAGGAAGATCCGAATCGCTTCCCATTAATATTCCTACTTTAGCCATGATATCCCTCTTTCCATTTATATAAAAGTTATATAAGAAATTTTGGATTAATTTCTTATCATATAAAAAATCATAATACTCACTTATACTATTTTAATTGTTTATGAGGAAAATGTAAATATTTTTTTTTAATTTTTTTTATTATGAGCGAATTAACCAATGAAAATG
>JAILNW010000210.1 GCA_024691145.1 Lachnospiraceae bacterium | reverse complement strand
CAGTACTTTTCAAAACGCAGTAATCCTGATAATATAACAGAATTTGTTGTTATACTGTATGATATCAAAAGAAAAGGAGAAGATAATGCTGACGAATTAAAAACTTTTAGAAAAAAACTGCATAATGATTATAAAGATATTATGCTTTATATGGTTAGATATTGGAAAAGTAAACAAGATATGGAAATGATGTTATGGGAATATGAGTATTATTATGGTTATGGAACAAAAGAGGAAAAAACAAGATATGAAGTATTTATAAAGGATTTTTTAGAGTGTTATAGATTAATATGTGAGGATGAAAATGAGGATAACCTTTCGAGTCTAATGCAATTATATGCAGATATAGGAAGTTATAAAACAGCAGAAACAATATCTGCAATTATAGATAGAAAGAGTGTTAAAAGTAAAAGTGTTATAAAAACAAGTATTGGTGATAACGATAATATAATGTTTAATTGCGATATTAATACATTTATGAACAAATTTGCTGGTAGAGAAGATTTGTATAAAGAAGAGCATGAAATAAATGGACATAGAAAATATGAATGTATTATGCAGCCATTAACTCAGCAGGAGATAAGAGCTCATATTAGTGGGGAAAGAACAATTGCCACTTACGTTCAGAGAAATAATGGAACTGCACATTACCTTGTATTTGATATAGATATTTCAAAGAAGATATTGTTGTCAGGCACAATAGACAGTGATGATTATAACAATTATTATAAAAAAGCCTGTGAAGTGGCCAATAATATAGTTAGTTTACTTTCAAAATTGGGATTGTGCGGGTACATAGAAGAAAGTGGTTACAGAGGATATCATGTATGGATTTTCTTCCAGGGGTGGATATCTGTAAGATATATTAATATGTTATCAGATATAATCATAGATAATGTGGAAATGAAGGATGATATTATAGTTGAATGTTTTCCAAATAAAACCCATCTTAAACAAGGAAAAATGGGGCAAGCTATAAAACTACCATGTGGAATTCATTCAAAGACAGGAAGAAGAAGTTGTTTTTTGGAGAAGGATCTTTCAAAGGTACAAGATATAAAAGGTTTTATTGATGATATTGTATGTCATTCACTAAATGAAGTTAAACGAGTACTTAGCAGTCAAGTAAAGATTAATTTAGAGAAAAAAGCACCTATATTACTAGATAATCATGAAGCAGAAGGATTGCCAAAGAGTGTTTGCGTAACCCTGGAAAATTGTAATCTTATGAAATACTTATATCAAAAGGTAAAAACAACAAGTTATCTTACTCATGGAGAAAGATTGTCTATGCTTTATGTATTCGGTCATTTAGGAGATGATGGAAAACAGTTCCTGCATGAAGTTATGTCACACACGATAAATTATAAGTATCAGACAACTCAACGCTTTATAGATAAAATACCTGAAAAACCAATTAGCTGTACAAAACTTAGAGAACAATATAAGAATATAACGGCAGAATATGGTTGTGATTGTGCTTTTAAAAGAAGTTCTAAGTGTTATCCATCACCTGTATTACATGCTGCAAAGATAGCTGCTGAAGAACATATAGATATAACAGTTCCTTTTACAAAGAAGATATCCAAAGAAAGAGAACAACAGGTAATTGAAGAAATAAATGTTGCGGGAAATGTTCAGAAACTTGCGCTCAGATTACAAGAATTGAAAAAACAAATGCGTGGAATAGAGAAGGCTGTAGATAAAGTTAATAAGGAATTAACGAAGATTTATAATGATGAGAAAATAGATTGTATGGAGATAGACGCAGGCTTACTATGTAGAAGGAATGTTAATGGCATTACAGAATGGTATATAGAATTGTAACTTAAGAAATATAGAAATGTAGAATTTTGTAAAAATACTTGAAACATGTAAATTTCTCTGTTATACTAATTAGTATAGCAGAGAAAATGTTACAAAAGTGTTAAGTAAGGAAAAAATTAGACAAAAAGTGTTTTTACTCCAAAACATATGCAAAATTGACTTCTACAGCCCAGTATTTATGCGGGCTCTGAAAGAGGAGCGTAGAAATGGAGAAGACCCGACTAAGGGTATTGACACACTTTTCGGTCATTCCGATTGAGGCGATATGTATCCCCGTAGAAATGGAGAAGACCCGACTAAGGGTATTGACACACTCCTGAAATTTGCCACATAAACTGCATGGCAAGTAAAGTAGAAATGGAGAAGACCCGACTAAGGGTATTGACACTAAGTACACAGTTTGTAACGGCCTTATCAGCCTTCGTAGAAATGGAGAAGACCCGACTAAGGGTATTGACACTGCCAGAGCAACAGTAAAGATAAAGATGTTATCTTGCTGTTGTTTTTTTTTGTTATGATTATTCATAATAAGAAAGAATCTTAATAAAACCAATAAAAACTAGTAACCTATAATCATTAGTCTTATGATTGTGATACCTTATATATAGAAACGGGAAAACAATGAATAAGGAAGGGTTTTATACCCTCCATGAAGTTGTTTTAACATTACAATATAATAATAATTGTTCCAGGGAAAATATGTTGCAATTATGCCGAATTCCGAAAGGAATGAAAATAAATTTATACCCTCAAGTAAATTGAGTTTTGAAATATGGTAATTTATTAGTGTAGGGTTAAGGAGTAATATTGTTGTTTTAATTACTAAGTCATATAATGTATTGCATTGAAAGGAGATTATTGATATGAGTATGAAAAAAATTCTTAGAAAATATTTAGCAGAGTCTTTAGGAGAAGTATCTGATGAAAACAGTATAGATAATCAGCTTGACAGGCTTTTTTCAGGAGAAGTTAAAGGAAGTTATAAAAATTTCATTTTTATAGAGAAAACTAAAGGATGGGAAAATGAAGAAGCAGATGGTCTGGCAAGTCTGCATCAGAGTAAAGCCGCATAAAGATAAAGAAGGAGCGAAGTATCATGAAGAAAAGTGAAGGAATATTAAGAAAAAACAGAATGAGGGAAATTGAGCGTACTAACCAGAAAAAGGATTTTAAGAAAAAGTATAAATCGGATACGCCGATGGAAAAGACTGCAGTGCCATACATAATCATGCTATTATGTGCAACAATGGACGGAGCTGTATTTTATAGTCTTTTTTCACTGCTGTCATTTGACAGTCCCTTTATACTTATGGTAGAACTTGCAGCATTCCTGTTTGCATTCGATGTTGTTCCAATATATATGGGACTACAGATAA